>JBILCD010000112.1:0-8144 GCA_044353285.1 Crocinitomicaceae bacterium
ACAAGTAGCATCAATATCGGATTAGATTTCGGATTATATAAAGATCGCTTCTCAGGTTCAATTGATGTGTATAGAAAATCAACATCCGACTTGTTGGCGACGGTTGCAGTACCAGCAGGAACTAACTTTACGAATCAAATTTTGACAAATGTAGGTGGTATGCAAAACCAAGGAATTGAGGTGAGCCTAAACACAGGATTGATCGCAAAAAAGAACATGCGCCTGGATTGGATGGTCAACTTTACTAGAAATTTTAATGAAGTGACCAAGTTGTCGCAAATCCAAGATCCTAATTCACCAGGAATTTTAGTAGGAGGTATCGCAGGAGGAATTGGGAATCAAGTGCTGATTCACCAAGTGGGACAACCTACTTTTACCTATTTTGTGTATGAACAGCAATACGAGCAAGATGGGTCACTCATTGAAGTAGGTCAACAAGCTTCTATTGATATGAATGGAGATGGTACGATTAATACATCCGATAAATGGAAGGATACAAACGCATTTGTTGATCGAAATAATGATGGCATCATTAACGTCAAAGATCGATACTATGCTGGCCAAGTGGCACCGAAGTTTTTTATGGGAACCGCGCTTAATTTTCAATACGGGAAATGGAATGCTGGTGTGTCTATGAGAAGTGAGATAGGCGGAACGATTTATAATAACATCCACTCGAATTCGGCGACATTCAGTGCCATTGATGGTACTAAAAAGTTTTTAAGCAATATCAGTTCCTTGTTCTATGAGGACGAAGTGCAAAAAACAACGACCAATCAACTTTTATCAGATCATTATCTCGAACGGGCAGATTTCCTTCGAATTGATAATATCAGTGTAGGGTATAATTTTGGTAAATTAGGATTCACCAAGGATAAAGTTGGTATAAATGTTGGTTTTTCCGTTCAAAATGTATTCGTGTTCACGAAGTACTCTGGACAAGATCCTGAGGTTGGCGGTGGTGTTGATAATAATTTTTATCCAAGACCAAGGGTGTATACCTTGAATCTAAACTTTGATTTTTAACTAATTAGCTATGAAAAAAATAATCATTTTCTCTTTGTTACTTGCCGGTATCACCGTTTCATCGTGTAAAAAACAACTAAACCAATCGCCAAAATATGGATTAAATGCTGAGGTAGTGTATAGCGATCCCGCTAACTACATCAAGGTATTGTCAAAACTGTATGCTGGTCTATCTATGACAGGAAATCAAGGTCCTGCGGGCCAGGCGGATATTGCGGGCATTGATGAAGGATTTTCAGCCTATGTTCGTGTCTTGTGGAACTTACAAGAACTACCTACCGACGAAGCCATTTGCGGTTGGAATGATCCAGGTATTCCAGAATTAAATAAATCTCAATGGAATGCAGAAAATGTTTGGGTTAAGGGAATGTACTACCGGATTTATTATCAAATTACACTTTGTAATGAATTCATTTGGCAAGCAAGAGATGAGAAATTGGCGGAAAGGGGTTTTAGCACTGCAGATGTTGAGATGATACGTAAATTTAGAAATGAAGCTCGCTTTTTACGCGCCCTGAGTTATTACCATGCTTTAGATCTATTTGGTAATGTGCCTTTTGTAACCGAGTTGGATCAAGTAGGTGCTTTTCAACCGAAACGAATAGAAAGAGCAGCATTATTTGAATATGTCGAGAATGAGTTACTCGCTATTGAAGACCAATTGTTACCTGCCACTTCCGCACCTTATGGACGAGCATCTCAAGCTGCTGCGCAGTCGCTTATGGCCAAATTATATCTAAATGCTGAAGTTTACTCTGGAACCCCTCGATATAATGATTGTGCTACGTATTGCGAAAAAATAATGAATGGAAATACGCATCAATTGAGTTCAAATTATCAAAGCTTGTTTTTAGCCGACAATAACACCTCACCGGAGATTATTTTTCCAGTAGTCTACGATGGTTTATATGCTCAAACATATGGAGGCACTACTTTTTTAATCTGTGCATCTTTGGGCGGATCAATGGTTGCTGCAGATTATGGTGTAAATGGTAAATGGGCTGGCTTGCGTGCTAAGCCAAATCTGGTAGATAAGTTTTCCGATTCAACCTTAGATTCAAGGTATTTGTTTTATCGCACGGGTCAAGTGAAGGACATTACAACTATGGCTACCTTCTCTAATGGTTATGCGCTTCCAAAATTCAAAAACAAAACGTTGGCGGGATTAAATGGCTCAAATAGTTCAAATTCTCCCCATGTTGACACTGATTTTCCTATGTTCCGTTTGGGTGATATCTATTTGATGTATGCTGAAGCTAAACACCGATCTGGAGATGCAGGTACTGCGCTTCAATATGTAAATATGTTGAGGGAAAGGGCCTACGGTAATAATGGCTATAATTTAGCCTCTGTTTCATTAAATGACATTTTAGATGAGCGCGCTAGAGAGTTGCAATGGGAAGGCACAAGAAGAACAGATCTTATTCGCTATGGGCTATTTACAAGTGGATCCTATTTGTGGCCATTCAAAGGTGGAGATGTGGCAGGAGCAGCTGTTTCTGATAATTTTAACCTGTTTCCCCTTCCAACTTCTGACATTATTTTAAATCCAAATTTAATCCAAAATCCCGGGTATTAAGTTGGGCTTAGTTGATTTGAAGTTTGTATTTTATGCTGCCTATCCAGTAGTCATTATTGTTGAGAAAAAGGTTTTTCTTGCCTAAACTGATCTGAATGATTTGCGCTTTTGGTAATTCAATGTCAAAGCCTATAAAATACCTGAACGCAGTCGTCCCTCCCGTTATCAAAACTTCATCTATGGTATAGGTGATATCCCTTTTCCAATTATAATAGTGCTCCGCATTCACAAAAGGACTTAGCGGAAAGTTTTTGATGTCATACTTTATACCTAGTTTGTTTCGCAGCACACTCGAATTCCTTTTAAAACTTGTTGCGTTCCACTGGTTCTGTATGGTATAGCCAATATTCAACCTTGACTTTTCATTGAACCAGTCCATAAAACTGAAGTCTAGGCCAGCAATGTATCGTTGCGAGAAGCCCCATTTTTTCTGATTAAGATCCGAGTTGGAATTTTGGGACATGCCCATGCGAAAACCAATGAACGGCTTTATTACCTTTATAACCTTGACAGCTAATTCGGCGCTTAGTAAACTTTTATTGTAAGCGGTGAAGTCAAAATACCGTTGCTGTAAACCGATGCTAATTTCTGTTTTTTTTATGGGTTTGAAGCTGCAAGATACGCCAAGCCAAGTTTGCATTTGACTTTGACCAGGAAAGTGAAGCGCCAATAAAAGAACAAGGAGCAAATGGCGCATCAATAGATAATATTCATCGTTTCGACTTCTAAAATACTATTGTCCTCAGTAATGCTAGCTTGTATACTTTCGCGAGTCATGACGCCGTTATTTACTGGATCTTTAGAAAGTACATAGATGGTATATTCCCCTTTTTGTAAGCCCTCGAAAGAAAAAGCTCCGGCTTCGTTGGTGCGGACATCTTTTGCCGCAAAGGCATTTTGTCCATAAATAATATAAACGCGTTCATTCGCGATGGGCGTATTGCCGCTGGCACTCCCTGGTTTGCCATTATTGGCGATATCTACTGCAAAATCAGTGGTGCCATTATCTGCGTCTGGCACATTAACCTGTCCTAAATCTGTGATAGTTAAAATATCTGAAGATAAGGTAATGTTGTAGTTCGCTCCAGCAATAGCAAGTAGTGCAAGTCTTGTTTTTTCAGCAATTTCAATATTAGAGTCGCTGTAGTTGAAGCTCACCATTATACCAATTCTTCCTTGCAATTGGGGATCAGATATTGAAATCCAAGTCGGGTTGTCATAGTACACATAATAAAGTTTATTAGGATCAGAGGTATTCAATAACCAATAATCGCCGTGCTCTAATTCAATTCCCGCTGTACAGATCACTTGGGTTATCTCTGATTCTCCTGCTTCTGAAGTACTGCCTATGACCTGACCTCGAATGGCTGAGGTGCCTCCTGGGCCTTCAATTTTTTTGCAAGCACTACTTAATACCAAAGCAGCGAAGGAAATTAGATAAAGTATCTTTTTCATTTTTTCATTTTTGAATAATGATTTTGTAATTTTTTTGATTGATTTGTGGAATGCTTATAAAGTAAATTCCGGGCGCTAGATTAGTAGTGTTTAATAAATAGGAATATACATCAGCGGTGGTTTCAATGACAATTTTTCCTTGGCAATCCCGAACAATGAGATCCGTTTTTTGACTTAATCCATCAATAAAGATGGCTTCCTTACCAGGGTTTGGAAAGATTCGAATGGGGTCCTCTGCTATAGGTTGTGTTCCTAAGGAACTACAATTACCAAACATATTATTGTCCATCCAAACCAAGCGACTACTAGTCCAACTTTTTAAGTACTCCATTTCTTCGATATAGGTCTGACCTATAAAATTGTTTGGCCAAACATAGGTTCCTAAGATCGGCCATTTGGTATAGGTCCTTTGCGCAGGCAAGGTTAATGCTAAGGACATGCTGTCTATGTAGTTCATCAATACAGTTGAGTCTAAAATAGTTGCTCTTAATTCAAGCCATCGACAATTTACACGATTAGCATAGACTGAATCTTGTAACATTCTTGACCACCAAAAAGGATTGACTAAGGCTCCTCCACAAATAGAATTGAAATTTATTTCCCAACCTGTTGTATTTCCGCCTTGGCAATAGTTTGCATTACCCCATCCTAAATTGAAATCCCATAATGGTCCAGCAACTAATTTTCCACCTTCGCTAAGTCTTTCCTTGTATAAGAAAGTAGAGATTCTGTATCCGTCTACATTTTTAGATAATTCATTGATTAACATATAATCGATGAAGGAAGCCTCATCCGCATAAGCTCTAAATCCTGTTAGAGGATCAGAAAAGTTTGGTCCAGCTAAGGCAGTTTCCCACGCGCTTACATAGGATTGTATGTATTGTTCCTGTAGCGGATGTATAAGGTCAATGCTTGGGTCGTGTAATTGATAATTAATAGGCGAATTACTCGGCAATGCCGCAGTGTATGGTGAAGTCCATGCAACAATACCACCGCTAGTTGTCTTGTCTATTTTTACAATATAACCACCTGTTAAATGATTGTCAAGTGTATCGGCATAGTCAAGTTTATCGATACCAACTCTTCCTGGATTTACTTTAATGCGCTCCATGAAAACATAGACTCCAACATATTCTTCATTTAAAATTAGCTCGCATAATTTGGTCCTTGGTGCATAGTTTCCTGTTTCGTTTCCAAGTTTAAAAGTGAGCACATTTCTAATTAATGATTTGTCTGTATAGGGGGCATAGAGGATCCAGTCATTATCGATGGGCCAATCAAAAATACTTGCGTTGTAATTGACGGAGTCGGGTCCGCGGGTTTCTAGTCCGTACGACTTTGCTGGAAACCCAGCGGAAGAGGATCCTCTTGTTTCTATAGCAATTTGACCATAGAATTCGTTGAAAGGATTGTTCACATTATTTAATTGCCCAGCGCCATTATCAATGATGCCCATAAAACCATCAATTTTCGGGGTATTTGGAATAGTTATATTGTTGGTGCTTATGATAACAATCGGTAGGGTAGAGGTAATAAATTCAAAAGGGGCTACAAACCATGTAGGCGTGACGCTGTAGTCATTAGTTGTATTGTTTATCCCTAAAGATAAAAAAGGTCGAGCGCTTAAATCTGCCCCATTTGCAGTTTGGTTATGAACTTCTACACAGATAACATTGCTTCCTTGAAGTAGGAAACTTGCAAATTGAGCAGGATTAAAAATAAATTGGTCCGGCAAACCATTTTGGTATAATTGCGCTTCGTGTGAAGCACTAGCTAATAAGTTATATGCAGCAGGCTGACCAACAGTCCCTAAATTATTCCTTGCGATTTCAACACCATTGATATATGCAATGAATCCATCGTCATAATCCATGTGGAAGATTATTTTTGTCAAGGCATTGATGTCCGTAATGTTAAATGATTTTCTCATGTAAACACTTACGGAACCGTTTGGAATTATGGTGCCGTCATCATTGTCTCCAAATCCAAATCCACCGGGACTTACAAGCCATGTACTTGCGTCAAAACTAGGCTGATTCCAAGTGGCGCTTGTATTAACATTAGGAACAATATACTGCCATTGCTGTGTGTCCCTAACAACAGTTTCGTAATGATTCGTTTGCGCACGACTAAATATTCCAAATAGTAGAAATAGAAAGCTTAGGATAATGGTGCGATTCATTTGATAAAATTAAGGAAAATTAAATTAATGTTATGTAAATGTTAATTGGCTTGTTGGGGATGAATTGTTAGGAAGGAGGATTAGCGCATTTATAAGCTATTTTGCTGCTGTTTTTACAGCAAATCTATTTGCTCTCGCATCGGCTTAGTGCCTTATTTAGCTTTCTTGAAGAGGAGATTAAAGATGGCGTACCCTATCATAATTCCAAAAAGGATGATCGCGAACATTCCGATGTAATCTCCGTGCTTGGCGTAATAGGTCATTTCGTCTAATAAAGGAACAGAAACGTTCATAACAGCTGGTTGCGAATACGGTGTTGCGCTTAACACTTCACCCTTGGCATTTATAACGCCACTTGTGCCGGTATTTGCCGCTTGAATAACATAGCGACGGTTTTCGATGGCGCGCAATTGAGCAAAGCTATAGTGCTGCTTGTATCCAGGTGTATCGCCCCACCAGCCATCATTGGTAATAATGATGAATAGTTTAGCCCCCAATCTTGTTTGTTGGGTTAAAAAATCGCCGTAAATGGATTCGTAGCAAATAATTGGTGCGACTTTTATCGTTCTTATATTAAAAATCTTTGCATGATTCTCAATACCTAAAGAACCCGATGTCCCTCCATTTTGGATGGCGTATTCCTCTAAAAAAGGAAAGGCAGAGGAAAATGGAATTTTTTCTACGCCTAATACTAATTTTGATTTATGAATAAATTGTGGTTTGATGTTGTGTTGAAGCAATAAGGAGGCATTATAGGATTCATAAAAATTATCGCTATTGGGGATTTGCTGCGATGCGGAAGAATTCTTTTTTGAAAAAAGGCGATAGGTAGAGGCACCAATTAAAAGATCAAAGGGTGAATTAGGTCCCAATAAATCCGAGTTTAGAAGGCGTAAGGCATCATTGCTCATCGCGGTGTCTTCATCTAATCCACCTTGAACTGCTGTTTCTGGACCTATGACAAGTTTTGTTTTATTCGTAATTTTTTCTTTAGCTAAACTGATAAATTTGGCCATCTGCATCTTTGGAGTATATTGCGCATTAAATTTTTCTTTGTAAGGATCAATATTGGGTTGGACAATCACCACTTCGTAGGTCTTGTGATTAACGCTGTTGTCTACTAATTGAAAATAAATAACGAGGGAGGCGATGATTGGAACTGTTAAGCCAAAAAATAGCCCAATCAGGGTAAGGTTCCTTTTTTGCTTTTCTTTCCAGTTTTTCAGAAGTAAAAAGACAAGAATATTCACAAGCAATACCCATAGTGTACCGCCTAAAACGCCCGTAAATTCATACCATTGGATGAATTTGGGACTAATGGAAAAGAAATTTCCCATCGTCAACCAAGGATGTGATAATTCCCAATTGTAGTGAAGGTATTCAAAGCAAATCCATACGGCAAGTAAGCTCCAAACGCCTATTTTTTCTGGCAGTCTTTTTCTAATCAGATGATAGATCAGAAAAGTTAATGCCATTAACAAGGAGTTGAAGATAAAGGCCATGATGGCGCCGCCTATATCGGCATTCCAGATCCACCAAGTTGTTCCGATGTTAAAAAGGATAAAGACTAAATAGGCATGTATAAAAACGTGTATAGCTTTTCTTTTATCGTCGATAAGGGCTTTTTCAACCAGTAACAAAGGTGCCCACGCTACAAAGACAAGTGGTGTAATACTTCCTGTAAATGGAAAGGCTAGTGTAAAAAGTAAGCCTGATAAAAGAGATAAAAGATAACGCTTGCCGATGGATAATTTAAACATGTTCAAATGTACTAAATATCAAAAAAAAAGGGTCGAGATTATCGACCCTTTTAATAATAAATTAATTTTCCTATGATTCAGTTGAATCTTCGTTTTCTTCAGTTGCTGTGTTTTCAGGAGCTTCAGGAGTTTCCGTAGTTTC
>JBILCD010000283.1:0-2622 GCA_044353285.1 Crocinitomicaceae bacterium
ATAGCTTCTTTAACGTATGATGAATTGCTACCAATCATGCACAAGAAATTAAAAATGGTTCCATATGTTGAGCTCAAAGGGGATACTCCTGAAAGTGGCATTGTAGCATTCAATGATTTGCCGCGCTATGCTATGGGATATGCTAGTTTATTTCACGCCATTAGTTTTACAGTCGAAACGCATATGTTGAAACCTTTCCCAGAAAGAGTAAAAGTAACGGAGCAATTTATAGATGTGTTATATCAATGGACAAATCAACACATGGACGCCATTGAAAATGCTAGAAAAAAAGCTGGAGAATGGGCAGTTGAACAAGAATACCTTAAATTTAATTATTCATTGATAGCCATAACTGATTCAATCGAGTTTTTAGGGTATGAGGCTACAAGGCCAATCCATCCTACAACAGAAGTAAATCGATTGTATTACGATCGAAGTAAACCCTATAAAAAATACATTCCATATTTTAACCATTACCATGCAACCGATTCCATTTCAATTCCCCATTTTTATAGTGTATCGGGAAAGGAAAAAGCAATAATTGAGCGACTTAAAGCGAATGGTGTGCTTTTTCAAGTGGTAGACTCTTCCTATAAAACTAAATGCAAAGTAGCTATTGTACGCGATTTCTCGAGTTTAAGCAAGCCCTGGGAAGGACATTTTAAGCACAGCAATACGAAAGTTGAATTCATTGATGAAGAGGTAATCATTGAAAAAGGAGATATCCGTATTGATGCCCGACAATCTAATAGTCAATTTATCCACGCTGTGCTTCAACCTCAAATGGAAGACAGTTATTTTTCTTGGAATTTCTTCGATTCTTATTTACAGCAAAAGGAATATTTTTCCGCCTATATATTTGTGGATAAAATTGATGAGATCTTAACAAATAATCCTGCTCTAAAAAGTGCTTTTGAAACAAGGAAATTAGAAGACCTTGACTTTCGGAACTCTGAAGCGATGCAACTGCATTATTTATATCAAAATAGCCCATATTTTGAACAAAGCTATATGCGGCTACCGGTTTATTTTATCGACTAATGATTATTTTAGTCCATACACATCTTTGAGATGCACTAATATATTTTCCTCCTCTGCCGATAATTTCTCTGATCTTCTTTCCATCATTTTATTGGCGTATTCTAAGGATTTTTCAATTCTAAATGGTTCGAGTGCATTGGGTTCCCCCCATGAAAATGAAAGCGTGTGTTTAGGGAAAAAGCCAGCTCCGTATAGGTTACAAGATACACCAACAACAGCGCCCGTATTAAACATGCTATTAATACCTGTTTTAGAATGGTCGCCCATAAATAAACCTAGAAATTGTAAACCTGTATTGACTTCTTCTTTCTTCTCATAGCAATAAGAACTCACTGAGTCATAATTATTTTTTAGATTGGAAACGTTGGTATCTGCACCTAAATTACACCATTCGCCAATGTATGAATTTCCTAAAAACCCATCATGTCCTTTGTTTGAGTAGGATTGAAAAATTACATTGCTTAATTCGCCACCTACTTTACAAAAAGGACCAATTGTACTTGCGCCGTAAATTTTAGCGCCCATTTTAACAACGGCATTTTCACAAAGCGCAAACGGACCGCGAATAAGGGCGCCCTCCATAACTTCTGCTCCTTTGCTAATATAAATTGGGCCTTCATTTGTGTTCAAGGTACAAGAGGAAAGGATTGCTCCCTCTTCTAAATAAATTGAATCTTTAGGCCCAATTACAATAACATCTTTTGGGATTTTCTGATATGATATACTTTCTTTGATGAGAGCGATATCATTGCTAATCGCTGCAGCATTTTCTGAAAGCAATTCCCAGCGGTTATTAATTAAAATAGGTGTTTCTCCTTTATAATTAATGATATTCTTTCCAGTCCCACTGATGGCCATTGTATTATTGCCAAGCATTAATCGACAGTTATCTTCAAGATAAACGATGGAAGCGACAAAATCTTCATTTGGAATAATGCAAGCATTTACGATTTTTCCATCGTTAAGCTCTTCGAATTCATCCCTCAAATAACTTTCTGATTGAAAGCCTATATGATCATCAGGTAATAAAATTGACCATCGCTCTAGATTGGTAAATAAACCTACGCGAATATCGCCAATTGGGCGCGTGAGAGAGAGAGGGGCAAAGCGCAAGTGTGCTTCAAAGTCGGCTAAAATAATCTTCATGCTTAATGTTTTATTGCTTCCGCGGAACGCTTACTCGTTAAGTATAGTAAGGTAAAGGTAATACTTCCATTTAATAATAATAACTCATGCCCAAATGCATATCCGTTCAAAAGATCTGCTGAATTAGTTTGTAATAAATAACAGATAAGAGGCGATACCAAACAAACAATTGGAACCATTACGTTTCTTAGTGTTCGTTTTGTTAAAATACCAAAAGCAAATAAACCAAGTAAGGGACCATAGGTATAGCCAGCAATTAAGAATATGAGGTCAACTATACTTTTATTATCCATCCATTTAAAATAAAAGACAAGAAGTAAGAAAAGCAAAGCAAAGGACAAATGAATGATTTTCCGCAACCTAATTTGCTGTTTTTCATTCAATGCTTTGCTGCGTTCAAAGCCTAGTATATCAATGCAGAATGATGACGTGAGG
>JBILCD010000284.1:0-2606 GCA_044353285.1 Crocinitomicaceae bacterium
TATCAAGAATTAAAGAAATAATTCCTTTAATTCCCATTGTGATGATTACGAAGAGTGAAGAAGAATACATTATGGAGGAAGCAATAGGAAGTAAAATCGCCGATTACCTCATCAAACCCGTGAATCCGAATCAAATATTATTGAGTTTAAAGAAAAATTTAGACCAAAGTAAATTAGTTTCCCAAAAAACCAATTCGTCGTATCAACAAGAATTTAGGCAGTTGGGTATGGCACTTAACTCACGTATGGATATTAATGATTGGAAAGAAATGTATTCAAAACTAGTTTTTTGGGAACTAGAATTAGAAAAAATTGAAGATTCCGGCATGCGCGAAATACTCGAGTTTCAAAAGAAAGAAGCCAACCTTCTATTCTGTGAATTTATAGAAGATAACTATTTGAGCTGGCTGAATGGCACCGAAAAGTCGCCAGATATGATTTACAACACGATAAAAAATGACATTAGCCCATTTCTCGGAAAAGAAAAAGTAGCTGTATTAGTTATTGATAATTTACGATACGATCAATGGAAAATGGTTGAACCTATTTTTTCAAAGTATTTTAAGAAAGAGGAGGAGAAAATTATTTTTACCATACTCCCTACTGCAACGCATTATGCTCGCAATGCTTTTTTCTCAGGCCTATTACCAAGTGAAATTGAAAAGAAGTTTCCGCAATTTTGGAAAAGTGAAGAAGATGAAGGAGGAAAAAACATGTTTGAAAAAGAATTATTGGAAACCAACCTCAAACGCCTTGGTAAGAATATTAAGTGGAGCTATACTAAAATCACGAATTTAGAAGCAGGAAAGCGATTAAATGATCAGTTTAGTCAACTAAAGGATAATGATGCGAATTTCATTGTTTATAATTTCGTCGATATGTTGTCGCATGCACGAACAGAAATGGAAGTTATAAGAGAATTGGCTTCTGATGAGGCAGCATATCGATCTATAACCGTTTCTTGGTTAGAACATTCCCCTTTACTTGACATCATTAAAAAGATTGCTGATGCAGGCATTAAACTAATCATCACTACAGATCATGGAACGATAAAAGTAAATTCACCTATCAAAATTGTTGGAGAAAGAAATACCAACTCAAATCTTCGCTACAAATTAGGCAGAGGTTTAAACTATAATGCCAAGGAAGTATTTACCGTCAATAATCCACAAGATGCCTTTTTACCGAAAGTGAGAATGTCGACCGAATACGTATTTGCTAAAGGACAAGATTTTTTCGTTTATCCAAATAACTACAACCACTTCGCAAATTATTATCAGAATACCTTTCAGCATGGTGGAATTTCGATGGAAGAAGTCTTGATTCCATATGTGGTTTTAAGTCCTAAAGATTAACGATAATTTGATTCAATTTAAGACCTTGCAATAAGAGGTTTTTAAAACCCATTGAATTTGGTGTATGTTAAGACTATCTGAAAGATCAGTCCGGCAAACAATATTATAATTTAAATAGTAATAATTTTTAGGGAAAATATTATGTTATTTAGATAGATTTAAAATAAGGTTTATCTAACTTTGCAGAAACAATAAGCATTTTGCAAATACCTCCTTTTAATGTTCGTGAAATCAGAGAACAATTTCCTGCGCTTCGCCAGAAGATTTATGGTAAGAATTTAATCTATTTTGATAATGGAGCAACATCGCAGAAACCTCAAGTTGTAATTGATGCAATTAACCGCTATTACGCTCTTGAAAATGCAAATATTCATCGGGGTGTTCATTATTTAAGTCAGCGTGCTACAACAGAATTTGAAGCGTCTAGAATACGGATTCAAAAGCACCTTAATGCTCGAAAATCAGAGGAAATTATTTTCACAAAAGGAACAACTGACAGCATCAATTTAGTGGCCTTTTCTTATGGAGAATTATTGAATAAAGGAGATGAAATTATCATTTCCGCCATGGAGCATCACGGCAATATTGTTCCGTGGCAAATGCTTTGCGCAAGAAAAGGCTTGATCTTGAAAGTAATACCCATCAATACTAAAGGCGAAATTATCCAGGAGGAGTACGATAAATTATTATCCAATAAAACGAAACTAGTTTCAGTAATCCATATTTCGAATACCTTGGGAACGGTAAATCCCGTGAAAGAAATGATAAAAAAAGCGCACGCAGTTGGCGCAAAATTTCTACTCGATGGCGCTCAAAGCATTCAACACATGAAAATTGATGTCGCTGACTTAGATTGCGATTTTTATGTATTCTCTGGTCACAAAGTATTTGGTCCCACAGGAATTGGTGTTTTATATGGAAAAGAAGCCTTACTAGATGCCATGCCGCCATATCAAGGAGGTGGAGACATGATTGAAAAAGTAACGTTTGAAAAAACGACATACAATCATCTTCCTCATAAATTCGAAGCTGGAACACCACACATTGCAGGAGGAATTTGCTTGGGTACCGCTTTTGAATTTTTATCGACTATCGATTTACTAGAATCAGAAGCATACGAGCGAGAACTAGCTCATTATGCCGAGCAAGTATTGGAAACTTTTGAAGATTTAACAATTATAGGTACCGCTAAAAATAAAACAAGTGTTGTTTCTTTTAATGTAAAAGGATTACATCCATTTGATATTGGTA
>JBILCD010000113.1:0-8085 GCA_044353285.1 Crocinitomicaceae bacterium
CAAGCATTGTTTCCGTTTACAAAATTGCTGATAAATTTCTAAACAAGCCTGGCTTTCGTAAGCATTTTTTATGGGCAAGCCAATTTTTCGCCATTCCCTTGTGACCTTATTATTTTCCGGTGGCAAATCCTTATATGCGTTTATTAATGCATTAGAATTAATGGCATGACCATTTATTATTGAGTAATTATATAGAAAAGGAATCAGGGCATTGATTATAATATTATTTAGAATGAATGATGAATAATGGGCGTTTAATTTGTTCCTTAAGCGCATAATAGCCTCATCAATTTTGTCATTTTTTATAAAACAGATTAATTCTTCTTCAATTTTATACAACCTGGTAAATAATACCCATTCTGAAAGTCTCTTTCTCGGGTTGCTTTGAGGCCTAAATCCTTTTTTTTTATGCGAATCAAAGGGTTGGGATTTTCCAATAATTGTTGTGATAAGTAGTTCATTTTCTTCTTTATTATTTCCACTACTATTTTCAGTCATGTATTTTTCATACAGTATTTCAAAGAGATCTGCATTGGAAGACCCTCCAAAAACACGTGCAGCATATCGATTAAATAGTTCGTTTGAATTATTTCCAGCACGACTTACGGATTTGCGCTCTATTCTACTGAGAAACCCTTTTTCACACTGTTTAGAAAATTCAGTTAAATAATTAGCGCTTAATTTTTTTGCGCAAAATATTTCTTGTTTAAATTTAAAAAAGTTGGTGTACGCATTATAGTGTTTTTCATCAATTAATTCTTGAATCTCAACAGTCGGGATTAATTGACCATTTTGAAGGATGTCTTTATCCTTAGTACAAACAAGGTGTAAAATGACATTATTATAGTTTTTGTCTTTGTGATGCTGATGCTTATACCAATCGGATGCTTTAACGTGTATTTCAACATGCCCATGCCAAACAACTCCATCTATTTTTATAGAAGCCATTAAAAAATCTGGACCAGATTCATTTTCATTATGATTTCCAACATCAAGCACATGAATTAATTCTCCATTTATTAACTTCAGCTTATAAATGAGCAGCAGCTTGTTTTTCCATAAATAATGAATATACTCCTCCTTAATCGCTTTTTTCATATCAATTAAGGTACAAAAAAAAAGCGTTCCGAGGAACGCTTTTTGATTTTTAATTAGGTAAAGGAACTGTGTATACCTTCCACTTAGGATTCGCTGCTGGAGCTGTTAAAGGATCAAAATTTTCTCCAGTAATTTTAACCTCAGTGCGGCGATTTATTTGGTGCAGCTTGTCGAACTTTTTCTTGTCAGAGGCTTTAAACTGGTTTATATATATTTCCGTTAGAACCTGTTCTTGGCCATTTTCATCAATCCATTTTGCAGGTGTTGATTCACCTTTTCCTATCGGATTAATTCGTCTAGGATCGATACCAACTTTATCTACCAAATAATTATAAACTGCTTTTGCACGGTTTTCAGATAAGGCTTGATTATGCGTCTCGGTATCTCTAGCATCTGTGTGTGAGTATAAATCAATTGTGATATCAGGATAGTTGGTAAGTAGACTATCTAAAAACTTCAAGGAATCAGAGGAGTTTATGGAATTGTCATTTACAAAACTCCATTGATCGACAGGATATCTAATTTCAGGAGTTCGAAGTTCGTACTTAGGTAAAAGCGGAATTTCCAATAAAAAACTTTGATTCCGGTCTAATCCTATTGTTGAGCATTTAGCTCCTTTATTATTTTCAAAATACTTATCTTTTGATGCAATAACAGTATAATTAACCTCACCATTGATATAGCGTTTCCCATCTTGTTTCTTGTCCAATTTAATGGTTGATCCTTTTTCATTGGTAACTCCTTCCCATACACTTCCGTCAGATCCTTTTACAATAACCTTCGCATCTGAAAGCTTTTTAACTTTTTTACCTGCTTCGTACACCACTACTCGCAAATCAAATAGAACCGGAGGTATTGAAAAACTCCAAATATCAGGTGTATATTCTTTATTGGCTCCCATTCTTCTTTCTGAAGTAAAGTAGCCCCTTGTTCCGTCAAAATCTGCCATTGCATAATCATTTGCAGGAGAGTTTATCGGATACATCATGTTAGTAGCCATTCCCCATTTCGCAGGTTTTTCTTTAGTATTTTCTTCATTAGTTCTTTTAGCATAAAAAATATCAAGTCCACCAATTCCTGGGTGACCATCACTAGCAAAATAAAGCTTGCCATTAGGCCCCATTGACGGAAACAGTTCATTTCCAGTTGTATTGATCTCTTTGCCCATGTTCTTTGGGATAGAATCCCAAACCTTATTTTTTTTGTCATACATAACGTACCACAAATCTCTACCACCCATTCCTCCAGGAAGATCACCAGCGAAAATTAACATCATTCCATCCTCAGTAATGCAAGGATGGCCAACTGATGAGGTATCACTATTTTTCAGTGTTAATTTAAGAGCGTTATCCCAATCATCACCTGCCTTTGTTACCATCCAAATATCACAACCAAGATTTTGCTTAGCTTTTGATGGACACCTAGTGAAGTAAAGTGTAGACCTTTTTGCATCCATACAGGCAGTACCTTCATTATCTGCAGTATTAATAATTAAATTATCATCAATGCTTTTTATATTGATGAGTGCTCCTTTTGCATCAAATTCTGCAGACCATAAATCCATAAATTTTTCTCCTGTTATCGGGTCTCTTTCTTTAGTCGATAATTCTTCTCTCCCAGTACCAAAAATAATTAGCGTCCCTTTTTTGTCGATGAATGAAGGAGCCATATCAAATTGTGGTTTATTTAACTTCTGCTCACTTTTAATGACAAAAATTGATTCTTCTGCATCGAAAGCTTTAAAACTCTTGCATGATTTAATGCCAGCTTCTGCATCATGAGAAAGATCACTTGGTGAAACACGCTTTTTATATTCTTCGTAACTTTTAATGGCCAAATCAAATTTACCCATCATTCGCTGCATTTCAGCTTGCCAAAAATAAAGCAAAGGTTGAACTTCATAGTATTTTAATTCTATAGATGACCCATACCACTCGTTCGCTTTGTCATATTGCTCCATGTTTCTGTAACATTCAGCTATTCTAAAAGCCATGTCTCCTTTTTGTGAAATACTTTTATTCTTAACGCCTAATTTTGTAAAGGCTGACTGCAACTTTGGCAAAGCTTCAAAATAACGCCCGCCATCAAATGATTTGACAGCTTCAGAAATGTATTTAGGAACAACTGCCTGAGCATTTAAAACGGTAAAACACGCTAAATTGATAATGGTGATTAGTATTATTGTCTTCATAAATTGGATTTAAAATGCAGTTAAAATTTAATAAGGCTAACAAAAATAAAAAAAAAAAATTAATTTACCATTGTATATGCCTCCCAACGTTGAATTAAAGTTTCCATACCTTCGTTTAAGGCTGAAGAAAAGGCCATTTTTGCCTTTGTTTCAGGATGTATAAAACCCAATGTTTTGGCATGAAGTGCTTGCCCTGGAAGCAATTCAAAGCAAGATTCAATAAATTTTTTGTGCGAACTTGTATTTGGGCCACGTAATATTTTATTCCCCCCATATTCTGGGTCATTAAAGAGTGGATGACCAATTGATTGCAAATGAACTCGAATTTGATGCGTTCGGCCTGTTTCAAGTCGGCATTCGAGTAAGCTTGCCCAACCATAATTTTTTAATACCGAATAATGTGTAACGGCATGTTTGCCAGTATCTCCATCTGGAAAGACGGCCATTACTTTTCTGTTTTTTATTGATCTTCCTACATGCTTTGTAATTGTTCCGCCTTCCTTAACATCTCCCCAAACCAATGCCCAATAAGTTCTTTCGGTTGTTTTATCGTAAAACTGTTTTGCCAAGTGGGTTAAGGCATCTTCTGTTTTCGCAACTAATAAAACACCAGAGGTATTTTTATCGATTCGGTGCACAAGTCCGGGTCTTCCATAATAGTTTTTTGGCATGGAAGGCAAATTATTAAAATGAAAAATCAAGGCGTTGAGCAATGTACCAGAATAATTACCATAGCCAGGATGAACAACCATATTAACCGATTTATTGACCACTATAAGGGTGTCATCCTCGAAAACAATTTGAATGGGAATATCTTGGGCAATGAGTTCAATTTCCCTCACTGGATAGGGCATCACGATTGAAATTACATCGTGTGGCTTTACTCGGTAGTTTTGTTTAACAACAGTGCCGTTCACTAACACATTGCCATTTCTTGCTGCAACTTGAATTTTGTTTCTCGAGGTATTGGGAATTCGATCTAATAAAAATTTATCAATTCGAAGTAGGTCTTGGCCCGGATCTGCACTAAATCGATGATGTTCAAATAATTCATCTTCGGGTTCTAGCCCAACATCTTCTATCACTGCTTGATTACTTTATAGACCTTCGAAGTGTAGCTAGGACTACTAATAAAATATACACCTGCATTAAAAGGCGCAAGGTCTATGATATCTGTTCCTGAGGTAGCAATTAGCTGCCCAAGTTGGTTGTATACATAGATTGGGAAAATTTGTCCATCTTCAAAGGATACATTGAGGATATCTTTTGTCGGATTGGGGTAAATAGTTAAGGTGTTTTCTACTACTTCAGGGCTGTTTAAGATCGCATCTAATTGTGTTGAAAAAATAGGGCGCAACATGGCCGAACCACTAAAGGGTGCAGTAAACCAATTGTCCCCTCCATCAACAGAATAGCGAATTGTTGTATGATTATCAATATTTCTATCTAAGCCTAAATTTAAACGATCAGGATCTAATTGCCTCCAGCCTACAAAAAATGTCGTGCCAACAGCAATCTTCACCGTATCTGCGAAATAATAGGTTTGGTAGTTGTTTTGCCCATTAACATAGCTTGGTTGCCGCGGTGAAAAAGCATCGTCTTCATACAATACATTTCCAGGTTGGCCATTGTCATTATCCCAAACGGTTAGCAAAAATAGTTTCTGGGAAACATCAATCACTGAGGGCATAAAACATAAATCTATCCCTATTAGCGAGTCTGCTTCGTAAGCATCAAATTGAATAGCTAAGCGCGCTTGCGTTCCCGTCGGACCAAATGCGGCCTCTGCTGATCCATCATCATAGCTGTAGTAATTTAAAAATCGCTGCTTAAAGGATGTAGAGTCATTTTGATATAAATTAGGAAATTGCGCCGACGCCAAACTTACGACATCAAATTCTTGAGAAATACCCGATAATATTCTACTGTATTCATATCCTGTACTAAGGTCATGGTAGGAATTTAAAAATGAGCTTGGATCATAGTTAATCTGCCCTTCCGCCAAAAGAAAACCCGGAAGAACATATAAGCCTTGCTGCACATTATTATTATAAACAGTTACCTGCCCATTTTGATAGTTCTCAGCTGAGGTACTCCCGTTGTATAAATTAACATATAATGAATCAGTCATTTTGCTGCCAATGCTCGCCTTATAATGGTCCCACGGCACTGATGTATACGTTTTCAAAAGCGAATTGATTGGATAGGAGAAAGCAAAATCTTTGAAGGTGGTGTCGTTGAAAGATGACAGATTTCTCAAGTAAACATAATCGATGTGAAAGTGGTCAAGTGCACCAGATAATCCACCATAATTACGAAACCTAAATTGAAAACCAGGCTTGAAGAATTTACTGTCAGTAATAGCTACGTGCACTGCCTTAAATGGGATGGTAGGACCACCTGAAACACTCCAAACATGAAACCATTGACTTAAATCTGGCGCGTAAAATTCCAAGAGCAATGAATCAACACTTTCGGGAACATCGCCAAATCCTTGTGGCTGATATAAAAAACTAAAATAGACCGAATCTGAAGCATCATAATTCCCCATATTAATAGGCTTCGAAGTTAGTTTGTCGCCATAATTTGTAACATTAGTTCCAATTTGGTAAGGGTATCCATTTTCATTTAAGCCATCAAAAGTAGCAACCCCTATAGACCTCGGATTCACACCGAAGCGATAATTATGATAGGCAAAGTGGTCAATCCAAATTTTAGATGAATCAGTAATAGTTTGAAAAAATTGCCTTGCTGAATCTTGAAAATAAGCAGGGTTTGTGATCCAAATCGTATCACTAATGTCTGGAATGCCGATCGTATCGTAAATATAATAAGGGGGATACAAACTGAGTGTGTTATAAACGACGGGATATTGCATTAAATTACCAACTTTAATCAAGGTGTCAGAAAAAGGGATATCGCTTGTTGTTGACGTTGTTGCATTATAGGTTCTCCGAAATGTTGCTTGATTAGTAAATAAAGCATCGTTGTTTAATACCACATTTGTTGCAGCATCTTTTAAGCGGTAGTATAGTTGGCTTGTGGTGCTAGGGTCATTAAAATTCGGGCTGTATGTTTGAAATTTATTGGAAGAAAAATCATCAAAAAAAGGAAGGGTAATAGTATCAATAGCATAAACGAATGTACTATCTATCGAATTCAGGTCTTTTTTTATAGTAAGTGGAATAATACTTAAATTCTGACTTATTTCACCTAAACTAATACCTTGAGATATAGCAGTTTGAAAAAAAAATAGCGTAAAGGCAAGCAATAATTTTTTTCTCATTTATTCTTCCTTTTCTATTTCCTCTGGCTGTTCAAACCCTTCTTCTTTGATAAATGCACCTAACCTAATTACAATGGTATTTGATCGAAAAGTTTTAGTGCCAGGAATGAATTCAGGACTTTGCATTAACACACGAGCAGCTAGGCTGTCTTCAAGCGTTAAGCAATCATCAAAGCGCATCAAATACGGACATTCCAAACTATCAAAAATCACAAGGCATGAGGCCATATCTAAACCAACAAGGTCTGGTATAGGCATTGATTTTTCTTCATCTTTTTGACCGACGATTAAAGTTATTTGAGATCCAATTTGGATTTGCTCGCCTGGTTTAATTTGCCTGCCCAAGTAAAGTTGTTCAATAACAGCACCGCTTCTTTCAGAAATTATTTTGTATTTAATAATATATTTTAGTCCTCTTGCCGCCAAAACAGTTTCCGCAAATTGTATTTGTTTATCTACCAAGCTAGGCATGTCTACTAGTTTAGTAGATTTTGTTACACGAAATGAAATTGCCCTTCCTTTTTTCACATAAATATTAGAAATAGAGGTTCCCATAGGACTCTGATCAATTATTGTCCCTGGTGGTTTTGTGATATCATACACGGAGTCTAATATTTGGTATTCTAAACCTAGATTTTTAATTTTATTTTTAGCGTCTTCGGAATTGGTTCCAATGAAATTGGGCAGAAATATTTTTTCTCCATGATTAGTAGAGTAGTTGAGGTAAAAAAATAATGACAAAATCACCACCACATAAAATAAAAGCACTAGGCCAAAATGTTTGACGAAGTGTTTTGAAAATAAAAAAGCGGATATATTTTTAATTTTACTCATATTCTACTTACAAATATAAACAATGTGATTGATATTTTTAAAAGTTTGGAGACAATAAATTTGAACTGAAGAAGTCTTCAATATAAGCGACGGCCTCATCAACGGTATCTACAATTTTAAAAAGTGATAGGTCTTTATCTGAAATATTATTTTCCTCTCCTAACATTACTTCTTCTATCCAAGTAATTAGTCCCGCCCAGTATTTACGACCAACTAATACTATCGGGCGCCGTGCAATTTTATTTGTCTGGATTAAAGTGATGGCTTCGAAGAATTCGTCCAAGGTGCCAAAGCCGCCTGGCATAATAACAAAAGCTTGTGAATACTTCACAAAAATCACTTTACGTACAAAGAAATAGTCAAATTCTAAATTGTGTTGTTGGTCTATGTATGGGTTGTGGTGTTGTTCGAAGGGTAAATCGATGTTAAGACCAACCGATGGGCCTTTTCCTTTTTGAGCGCCCTTATTAGCTGCCTCCATGATGCCGGGTCCTCCACCTGAGATAATCCCAAATCCCTTTTCTGCTAAACGTTGGCCTAGGTCTACAGATAAACCATAGTATGGGTTTTCCTCTTTGGTGCGCGCTGACCCAAAGATAGAAATGCAAGGCCCGATCTTCGACATACGGTCGTAGGCTTCGACAAATTCAGACATGATTTTAAAAATAGACCAACT
>JBILCD010000285.1:0-2596 GCA_044353285.1 Crocinitomicaceae bacterium
ACATCATGAAGATATATTCTATTATTGCCGTCTCATTTTTCTCTTGTTTTTTCATTTCATTTTCTCAAGGTGTTTACCCTGGAGCAGTCCAGAAACCTTCCTCTGCTATCAAATCAGTGAAAGCGTCGCCTGCGATTCCGTTTAATTCATCCACGATTCAAGTGCTTCCTGAAAAGAAAAAAGGCTTAGGGGAAAATACCTGTTCGAGCTATGAACTCACCAAAAAATATTATGAGAGCATTGGAAAATGGGAAGAATTTAACCAAATGTATTTGGAAGAAGCTCAAAAAACTAAACCTTTTGCTAATACTAAAACCCCTGGAGTAAATACCATAGCTGTTATTTTTCATGTGGTACATAATCCCAATAATCCGGCTGAAAATGTTTCCAATGCCGCAATCATGCAAGTATTTAATGATATACAACAAGACTTTCAATTGATGAATCAAGATGCGGCCAATGCCAGAACCCAATTTGGTTTTGTTCCTGCTGATGTCAATATCAATTTTTGCTTAGCGACCAAAGATGCCCTTGGCGTTCCATTAAGTGAATTGGGGGTTGTTAGGGTTTCAACGAGCGAAGATTATTATAATCAAAATACTGGCGAGGAAAATAAAATGAAGGCTTCAGCCACTGGTGGGTCTCAAATATGGGACAGAAATAAATACCTTAATGTTTGGATTTGTGACATCTCCAACGGCGCCAATTCAGGAACAGCAGGCTATGCTTATCGTCCAACCAACAACATGTTGCCAGGTGCTTCCATCGATGGAATTGTACTAGATTATAATTTGGGGGTCAATAATGACAATGTACTGACGCATGAAATTGGCCATTACCTTGGATTAGACCATACTTGGGGTGGTTCGGGCAGTTGCACAATGGACGATGGTTTCATGGATACGCCAAATACGGCTGGTCCTTCGTTCAACTATTCGTCTACTTGTTCGGGTAATCAAACGACATGTTCCAATATCCAAACCCAATACGAGAATTACATGGACTATAGCAATTGTACCGTAATGTTCTCTCAAAATCAATCCAACTATATGTTGAATACCTTGACAGGTGCTCGAAATTCTTTATTGCTTTCAGCGGGTTGTGATCCTACTAATATGCCGCCTGTTGCCAATTTTACAGCTGATATTTCTAATCCAATCATTGTTCCTGTGGGCGGAACGGTTAACTTTTTTGACGCATCAACCAATGTGCCAAGCTCATGGTCTTGGAATTTCGGAGGTGGTGCTGCCAATGTAACAACTCAAAATCCTAGCGTGGTTTTCAACACCTTGGGAATCTATACTGTTTCATTAACGGCTACAAATAGCTATGGAAGTGATAGCGAAGTTAAAACGGCATTTGTTCAAGTGGTTGGCGCAGCGCCAGGAATACAGTGCGATACCCTTCGCAATTATAACCCTGTCACGGAAAGCTACGCATACTATAGTTGGTCTACTGGTTGGGGATTTTTACCGGGAACGGGGCGCTTTAATTCAACCAACACCACACTTATTTATCAATTTGCAGATAAATATACAGCGCCAGCATCTACTCAGGTGCGCCGTTTGCGTTTTCCGATTGTAAAGGCGGTTAATTCAACGGGCTCTGGCTTAGTTAAAATAAGGATTCATCAAGACAATGCCGGGAATCCTGGGTCTGTTATCGTGACGGATACACTGCTCATTGCAGATATGGATGCCGGGTTTTATAATGAATTTGATTTCACGAATCCACCAACGGTAACAGGTAATTTTTGGGTCACTTTTGAGGTGAATTACGGTACTCCTCAGGATACGGTAGTATTGATGTGCGTGGATATCAACGATCGAAACGGAACAAATGCAACTGGTTTAAGCACCCTGAAAACGTATTATGGGGGATTGACCAATATTACTGGAACGTGGCATCCTGTGACTGACATTAACCCTGTTATCATGACTAGCTTGTGGTTAGATGTGCTAACTTCTAATGGCCCTAATCCAATTGCCAATTTTACATTTTCAGAATCGGTGATATGCACCGGGGGGCAAGTCACCGTAAATGGTTCCAGTTCTACCAATACCAACAGCCACCTTTGGTACATAACAGACGATCCATATACAACTATTTTGGCGACACATTCAACTTCTGGAAATACCTTTACATTCAACCAAGTTGCCAACCGAAGGATCTACCTTTTTGCTGACGGATCTTGTAAAACGAGTGGGATTTATCTACCTATAACCGTCAATGCAAAACCTTCTGCTTCTTGTGTTAGAACAAATACAAGCTGTGGTCAAAATAATGGCACCATTGTATTTTCAAGTGCTACGGGTGGTATTCCTCCGAACTACGAATACAGTTTAGACGGTGTGAATTATCAAAGTTCACCCAATTTTTCTAATCTACCATCAGGAAATTATATGGCGCGTGTTCGAACGCCAGGGAGCGCTTGCATCCAAAGTTATTCGAGAACCATTTCATCTTCCAATGAGTTGACTGCCACCATTACTCCAGGGAGCACCATCTGTCAGGGTGAATCAGTGACCTTAACGGTTTCGGGAGGTAATACATACGCTTGGTATGACGGTCCAAATATGATTGGAACTAATGCTAC
>JBILCD010000114.1:0-8045 GCA_044353285.1 Crocinitomicaceae bacterium
TCGTCAATAGGAGTGTTCGGAGGATATACTTCATCGATATTGGGGATCGCTATTTCGAATTCAAATCCGAGAGCACTTAAAAGTTCTTGCCTTCTAGGTGATTGTGAGCCAAGTATAATTTTCACGTCATTAAGAAAAATAGAGTGCGCAAATGCCTATAAAAAGCGTTAATTTAATCAAAAGGCTACAATGTTTCATAGTTAATGTTTGAATAAAGGGAAAGAGAAATAAAAATAAATTTAATCCTGCACTTATGAGTAAAATCAACCATATAATTGGATTATTTGTGAATGAAGCCTTAAAAAATAAAAAAGCGACAAGGCAGCAAATCCCACTTAATTGAGCTATTACAGCGGCTAGCCAATACGCTTTTTGTTCGCCGATTACCATAGGTAATGATTTTACTTGTATTTCTTTATCCCCTTTCACATCTTGAATATCTTTTATAATTTCTCTTGATAGGTTTAAAAAAAAGGCGCAAATGGCGACAAGATAAATCAGATTATAGTTTATGAAAACGGACCAAGTTTCAGCATGATAGGGAGAAAATACACTGTTTGATTCATTGCTTACTTTAAAGAAGAGAACCGTTAATAGAGGGATTATTCCGGTCATAATGGCAATAACAATATTTCCACTAAGTATTTTCTTTTTTAATATTAGGCTATAATACCATAGTAAATTACCGCTTACAACATGAATAAATATAAACCAAAGTGATTTATACTTTACACTTAAATAAATCGAAATGGCCACTGCTACGCCATTAAAAATCCAGTGTAATAAAATCGCCCACCTTTTTTTAATGTATTTTCCAATAATTAATGAATCAGGTTTATTTATACGATCTGCTTTTATATCAAAGTAGTCGTTAATAATATTTCCTGCTGCAGCAATTAATATGGTTGAGAAAATTAATAAGCTAAAATCGAATGCATGGAAATGAACGAATTGAAATGAATTCGTTGAATGAATATAATATGCTGCGCCCAGCATGGTAAAAACAATGATGGCTAAATTGATTGGACGAAGAACTCTTATTAAATGCATTAATTTATTATTTTATAAACTGTTCGTCTGTTTTTTTGATGCGCTATTTCCTTTTCCTCTATTGACTTTATGGATTCAATGGTTTTATCCGTGATAATGACTTGTGTTTCGCCATATCCTTTAAAACTTAAACGATTGGCTGAAATTCCTTCATTTGTAATTAAGTAATTATAGACTGTTTTTGCTCGTTCAGTAGAAAGCGCCAAATTATCAGCATCATTTCCTCTTGAATCGGTATGTCCACCCAATTCAATTTTAATGATTGGATTGCGCTTCATGAAAGCGCCTAAGTTTTTTAATTCTATTGCGGACTCTTTGCGCAAGGTGGCTTTTCCTAAGTCGAAAAATACATTAGCGAGAATGTTTTCTGTTGAACTTGTTAAGGGGTTCATTGGAATATCTAAATGATAATGATCCGATCCATCAGGTATTTTTAAATTAAAATTAAGCGAATAGGGTGCATAGCCATTTTGAGTGACCTCTATTGCATATTCTCTATTAACTGGTAAGGCAACCATAAAAGACCCGTCTACTTTATCGGCATCAGAAATAATGATAAGCTCACCACTTTCAATATCGGTCAGTTGAAAATGGCCTGGCAATGGCAATCTGGTTAATTGATCAAAAACAGTCCCGTCAAAATATAAGGTTTTAGTAGGGCGGTATTCTAATGGTAACACAAAGTAATAAATGTCTAAATCACCATAGCCTCCTGTTCTGTCGGATGCAAAAAATGCTATGTCACCGGTAGGAGAAACGAGTAATGAATTTTCGTCATACATGGTATTGATTGGATAACCTAGATTCATTGGTTTTCCCCAGTTACCGTTCGCATCCATTTTGCTTACAAACAAATCCGAGCCTCCCATTCCGACATGCCCCTTAGAGGCAAAATAGAGTGTCTTCCCATCCGGATGTATGCAAACTGATTCCTCTGCATATGGCGTATTAATTACATCGGATAAGCGAATTGCATTACCCCAATTACCATTAGTTTGCAAATATGAGACATAGATATCAGCATTCCCATTCGCATTTTTACCTCGCAAACCTCTAATAAAATAAAGTGTTTGACCATCAGCCGAAAGTGATGGTTGGGATTCCCAATGAGAAGAATTTACACCGCCCGGTAAATTTATTGGATTCATCCAGCTATTGCCAAGCTTTTTGGTGTAAAATAAATCGCAACTTCCTTTTCCAATTCTATTTTCCCCATAGTATGTGCCCGTTTCATCAGAGCAAGCGACAAAGATTAAACTCTTTCCATCTGCTGAAATCGTTGGGGCACCCTCATTATTTACTGTATTTACATTATTTGTCATGGGAATTGATCTTTTCCATACACTATCATTTCCCAAATTGGAAATGAAAAAATCTTCTTGCTCTTGGTAGCCTTTCACCCGATTGTCAGCTATTCTTCTCGTAAATAATAAGGTTTTTCCGTCTACTGTTATGGTCGGATAATATTCAGGATCGGCAGTGTTTATTCCACTACCCGCATTAACAGGCTCAAATTTTTTGGGGTTTTTAAGGGCGTGAATAGCGAAATTAGCATTCTGTTTTATGTCATTTGCATTTTTTAAAAATTCTTCGCTTGCATTTGAATTTTTCATGAGGACATCAGCATACTTGATTGCTTTTTCATAATTCCCCTCCGCTAGGTAAAGTGTTGATAAATAGTAATGTGTTGATCCATAGCGTGAATGCGCTGGATTCAGTTTTAAGGCACTTTCATAATGGTAAATAGCTTGCGTATATAAATTTAAATTCATATTAAATTGAGCAGATAGGATGTGCGCTTCCCAAAAGTTCGGATCTTTTTTTAAGGATTGTTGTAAAATTAGTAGGCCTTCTCTGTAATTGGGACCTCTTGTTTTTGGATCCAAGCTCGCTCCGGGAGCTTTTTGTGCTTCCTCCAGTAGCTTAATGGCTTTCTTACTCTTTGTAGAATACTTAAATTGAGAATAAAGGGAAAAATTTATTAAGAGAATCGAAAATAAAAGGAGTAAAATTTTTGGCATGGATAAATTTTAGGGAATATTCATGTATTTATGAGTCTGTAACGAGATTTTCCACTTCAGGTTACCCTTCACATAACTAATAATTAAAGGTAGTAATTTTTCAGTCTTTGACCATTCAGGTTGAAGAAATAATTGACAGCTATCTAACACTTTTTCTGCATGCTTATTCGCCCAATCTAAATCGGATGGATGGTTTATGATTACTTTTAATTCATTTGCTCGCAAATAAGCTTCATCACAGGGCGCCTTGAACTTTTTTGGTGAAAAACAATACCAGTCTACATCGCCTTGCAGCGGATAACAACCAGATGTTTCTATCGCTATGGTAATTCCCAACGATTTCAATTGATCAACCAAAGGACGTAAGTCATACATCGCTGGTTCGCCTCCAGTAATGACAACAAAATCTGTTTTGCTTTCAGTAACTTTTTCGATGATTTCATTGGTGGTCATGGTTGTATGTTGGTCTTTATCCCAACTTTCTTTTACATCGCACCAAACGCAGCCAACATCGCAACCTGCAATACGAATGAAATAAGCTGCTCTGCCTGAATAGGTTCCCTCACCTTGAATGGTGAAAAAGTGTTCCATTATCGGATATTTTTCTATTGAAATCATTTCAGTTCTTAATATTTTGCTAAAGTAGAGATAAGATTAAGGTCAATTTTAGTTTATTTTTGGATCAAGCTATCGTATTTTATTTATATTTGTTTTAATCTTAAATTATAAATTATGACCAAAATTACTACTTTCTTAGCGTTTACATTGTTTATTGGTTTTCTTTTTGGGCAAACTCAAATTGGTAATAGTAACCTCGAGTTATGGTCTAACGTGGGTGCTCCCACCGAAGAGCCAGATAACTGGAACGGATTTAAAACAGGATCAGGAAATTTCTCTGGATTTGCGAATAAGCAACTTGAACAATCAACTAGCATCAGAGCTGGGGCTTCAGGTATGTTTTGCGCACGAATCTGGTCGACTTCCGTTTTAGGAATTACAGCCAATGGCACCATGACTTGCGGACGCATCAACATGGGAAGTACAACACCTGCAAACGCAGCAAACTATAACTATTCCTCGATTGCAGATCCTAACTTTTCTGAGACTTGTGCAAGTATTCCTGATTCTATCGTATTTTGGGCAAAATATACCCAAGCAGGTTCAGGCAGTCAAATGGCCAGAGTGCATGCCATTGTTCACGACGCTTACGATACGCGCGATCCAATAGATGCTTCATCTCAACCGCATGTTTTGGCTGATGCCGCTCTTAACTACAGTCCTACGAATGGGGCTTGGGCTCGATTTTCTGCTCCTTTTGTACCAACTGTCACTCCTGGACTTATAGCGGAATACATACTCGTTACCTTTGCTACCAATTCAACGCCAGGCGGTGGAGCTGCCAATGACGAAGTATTGATCGATGATATCCAATTGATTTATAATTCGGGCGCAGGAATTACTACTAATACTGACTTAGCATTAACAGTAAATTATTCTGATGCTTCAGGTGTACAATTTTTTTCTGACCAAATTATTGACGGACAACTATCTATCGTTAATGTGCTTGGCGGAATAGAATTTGAAGGGGCTATGAAAAATAACGTGTCTGTTAAACTTCATTCTGGTGTGCATTTCGCTCGTTATCAATTACTTTCGGGTAAGGCCGGTACCCTTAAATTTATCGTAGATTAATTTTTAATGGTTTTTCGTTTTTCCATCTTATTTAGTTTTTTCTATTCCTTTTCTTGTTTCGCACAAAATGGAACAATAGAAGGAAGAGTGTTGGATGCAAAGGGCAATGTAATTGTTGGTGCATCTGTGATATATAAGAAAGACATTACGATTGGTGCAGTTAGCGATGATCAAGGGAATTACAACTTGTCTTTACCAGCTGGTAATATCAAATTGCTTTGCAAGTATTCTGGAATGAAATCAGATACATCAAATCATCTACTCATTGCAGGTCAGGTTATTAAACACAACATTACCTTGGAGCCTTTTGTGTTGGAATTTGAGCAAGTAAAGGTTAGTGTCGGAAAATTTGATAAGCCCTTAGAGGAACAAACTGTCACTATGGTAGTATTGAAGCCTGAGCTGATTGAAAATAAAAATACAAGAAGTATCGAAACCGCATTGGATCAAACACCTGGGCTAAATATTTTGGATGGTGAACCACAGATAAGAGGTGGAAGTGGCTTTACTTTTGGCGTAGGTTCAAAGGTAGCCGTTATGGTTGATGATATGCCGATGCTTTCTGGCGATGCTGGTCGACCTGAATGGGGATTTATTCCTGTTGAGAATATTAGCCAAATAGAGGTCATTAAAGGAGCTGCTTCCGTATTATCTGGAAGTTCTGCCTTGTCTGGTTCAATTCATATCCGTACAGCTTATCCTAAGGCAAAGCCATTAACGAAAGTGAATCTGTATTCAGGATTTTATTCCAATCCTTCAATTGATGGGGCAGCTTGGTGGACAGGAGTCCCCTTAATTTCAGGCGTAAATGTCTTGCATTCAGAAAAAAAAGGAAACCTAGATGTTGTTTTGGGAGCTAATGTAAATTATGATCATGGGTATATTGGAGCTCCAAAACCGGGACAATATGTCATTGACACCATCTCTAATTTTACCGATAAACAAATGGCTTCTCAGCGCGCACGTTTGAATTTTAATTTGAGGTATCGTTCCAAAAAAATCAAAGGATTGAATTATGGTGTCAATGGGAATGTGATGGTGGCGAGAAGTAATATGTCATTTGCTTGGTTAGACGATTCGTCTGGCTTATACCGAGCCTATCCTGGTGCAGTCTTTTTACAAGATCAATTTATTTTTAACATCGATCCATTTGTACAATTTCTAACCGAAACCGATGGTCGTCATTATTTAAGAACACGAATTTTACATGCTGACAATAAGCGGACTGCCAATCAATCCAACTCAGCCACCACTTATTACGCTGATTATATGTTCCAAAAGTCGTATGCGCAATTAAAAGGCATCGATTTCATTGGAGGAATCACCTCTACTTTTACTAATTCGTTCGCTAACATTTATGTGGGTTCTGGATCGCCAAATAACCAATTATTAAATTTATCGGCCTACACTCAAATTGAACATAAGGTTGAGAAGCTGCTTACACTTTCCGCAGGTGCTCGTTTAGAATATTTTCAGCTCAATAATAATGTAACTGCTTTTAAGCCGATTTTTAGAGCGGGTGCCAACCTAAAAATTTACCAAGAATCATATCTTAGGGCTTCGTTTGGACAAGGATATCGATTTCCAACCATTACCGAGCGATTTATAAAAACAGGTGTTGGTAATTTTGGCGTTTTTCCTAACCCAGATTTATTACCCGAAAGTAGTTGGAATGCTGAAGTCGGTTTCAAGCAAGGGATTAAATTGGGAAAAATGTTGGCGTATTTAGATGCTGCAGCTTTTTGGCAGGAATATCAAAATACGATTGAATATATGTTTGGTATTTGGGATGTCGCTAATGCTCCAGCATCCTTTGCAGGATTCAAATTTCTTAATACAGGGGCTTCGCGTGTGATTGGAATCGATCTTTCATTTGTTGGTACAGCGAAGTTTTCAAAAAATTTCGAACTCACTTTTTTGACAGGCTACAATTATATTGTTCCAAAGACGCTCAATCCTGATTATGTTTATGCTGTTGATGATATAAATCGTCAATACAGCTACAATACAACATCGATGGATTCGGCAAGTCAAATATTAAAATACCGCTTTTTACATAATCTTAAATTTGATGCTGAAGCAACGATTTTTTCTAAATTTTCGCTCGGTGTGAGCGCGAAGTATTTTAGTAAGATTGTGAATATGGACGCGATTATTAAGGATTTTGAGGAAACCACCGCCAATTCTGGAGGCGATAAGCAAAACATTCGTTACATGGACTATTTTAATTCACATCGCTTCGGTAATTGGATTTTTGATACGCGCCTTTCATACACCTTTAGCCCTTCTCATAAAGTCGCCTTGATTGCAAGTAATATATTCAATCGCAGTTACTCTTTACGGCCCTTAAAAATAGAACAGCCTCGATGCCTTATGGTGCAATACACCTATAAATTAGATCGGAATTAACTATTTTTCTTAAAAATAGGGTTCAATGTATTTAAACCCAAAATAAAAAGTCTATCTTTGCACCCTTAAAATAAATTATAAACCGAGGTTTCGGACCTCAAATTGTAAAAAAATAAAATATGGCAACACGAATTAGACTTCAACGTCACGGAAAAAAAGGAAAAGCTTTTTTTCACTTAGTAGCAGCAGATAGCAGAGCGAAAAGAGATGGTAGATTCATTGAAAAATTAGGAACGTATAATCCAGTAGCCAATCCTGCTGTGATCGATATTAATTTCGATAACACATTAGCATGGGTTCAAAAAGGTGCTGAAATGTCTGAAACGGCTCGCGCTATTTTATCCTATAAAGGTGTTCTTCATAAGAACCATTTATTAAAAGGAGTAGCAAAAGGCGCTTTAACATTAGAACAAGCAGAAGCGAAATTTACTCAATGGCTTCAAGAAAAAGACGGAAAGATTGAAGGTAAAAAAGATTCACTTTCTAAATCAGCAAGTAAAGAAAAGGCAAATAGAATGAAGGCCGAAGTTGAAGCAAATATTGCTAAAGCGGCTATGATAGAAGCTAAGAATACAGTTATTGAAGAAGAAGTGGTTGCAGACGAAGCAGTTTCAGAAGAAGTAGTTTCAGACGAATCAGTTTCAGACGAAGTAGTAGCTGAAGAAGCGGTTGCAGACGAAGCGGTTGCAGAAGAGGCGGTTGCAGAAGAAGTTGTTGCTGAAGAGGCGGTTGCAGAAGAAGTTGTTGCTGAAGAGACGCCAGAAGCAGACGAGTCAAGTGCTGAAGAGGCACCTGCCGCTGAATAATTGCATGCAAAAAGAAGATTGTATTTATATAGGACAAGTAGCGAGACTTCACGGATTTAAAGGTGAG
>JBILCD010000286.1:0-2584 GCA_044353285.1 Crocinitomicaceae bacterium
TCGATTTCTTCAATAACAACAATTAAATCTCCATTTACTCCGTTAAAAGGACCTGCATTCCCTTTTCCTTGAACGCTCAATTGCATTCCTTCTTCAACCCCAGCAGGAATAGCGATTTCAATAAGTTCTTCTTGTTTTCGCAAGCCATTTGAATCTGTATCACTTGGTTTTTTATCTATAATTTTTCCTGACCCTTGACAAACATGACACGTAGATTGCGTTTGCATAGCGCCCAAAAACGTTTGTGCTACGCGGGTTATTCGTCCTTGTCCGTTACAAGTTGAACAAGATTTGAAGGTCACACCGTCAACAGCCACTAATTTTTGAACCTTAATTTTCTTAGATACTCCATTCGCTATTTCCTCTAGCGTTAGTTTCATTTTAACACGAAGATTGGAGCCTTTTACCAAGCGGCTATTACCTCCACCCCTACTTCCTCCAAAGCTTCCTCCGAAACCACCTCCAAAAACATCCCCAAACTGCGAAAAAATATCTTCCATATTCATTCCACCGCCACCACCACCGAATCCACCTTGCCCCATTCCTGCGTGGCCAAATCGATCATACTGCGACTTTTTTTCAGCATTACTCAATACTTCATAAGCTGCAGCAGCCTCTTTAAATTTTTCTTCAGCATCTTTATTATCAGGATTTTTATCCGGATGAAATTGCAATGCTAACTTACGATATGCCTTTTTTATCTCTGATTCATCAGCAGATTTCGAAACACCCAACACTTCATAATAATCTCTTTTCTGACTCATTTACATCTTTTTATTGTCCAACTAAAACTTTCGCAAAACGAATAACCTTATCATTCAAGGTATATCCATTTTCAACAACTTGGATAATTTTACCTTTAAGTTCGGGATCATCCACTGGCAAACTTCCAATAGCCTCGTGAAATTCACTATCAAAAACTTGATTTTTGCAGTCCATCACTTTCATACCCTTTGCATCTATAATCCCATTAAACTTAGCATAAATCAAATTAAATCCCTCTTTAACCGCAGTGATATCTGTTGATTCTACATTATTGGTGATGCCACGCTCAAAATCATCTAAAATCGGGAGTAAATCTTTAAGTAAACCAGCATTAGCAGAAGAAATTAAATCTACTTTTTCCCTGTTTGACCTTTTTCGGTAATTATCAAATTCAGCATGAAGACGGATAAATCGGTCATTGAGATCATTGTATTTTGCCACTTCATCAACAAAGGTTTCGGAATCCACCGCTTCATTGATTCCCTCTTCACTTGAAAGCTCATCCGTATTCGTTTCGATAAAATCCTCTGTTTTATCCGTATTTATTGTGTCTTTTTTATTTTTCATAGCTTTTTTTTAACTGCCAAAACATTTCAAAGATACTGCCACATTAATAAATGCGACATGATGACATACTTAATTGAATTTTGAGGTAAAATTGTCATAAGGTTTATTCCGCCATTGATTCCCTTACGCTGAGTATCAACTTTTGTATTTTTTTTCGATCGATACTTAAAAGCGTTGAGGAAAACATAGATTGCTCATCTAACAAGACCTTAGACGTTCCTGAAAAATGAACCGCATCTGGTTTTACTTCGGCTAAAATCCGATTAATATTTCCCAGATTAACACCGCCACCCGCCATAATTTCAATGCGGTTTTTAGCGTATAAGATCATATCCTTTAAAATAGGCATCCCATTATCAACAGAAGGCGATAAGCCTGCACTTAAAATTCGATCAATTCCACAATCAATCAAGATATCCATAGAATTTTTCCAATCAAAACTATCATCAAATGCCCTATGAAAAGTAATCTCCAAATCTTTCGCAGCATCTTTTAATCTAAGTGTTGCTTCGCGGTCAATCTTTCTATTGATGCTCAATGCCCCAATGACAACTCCTTGCACACCTAATTCGCGACAAACCTTAATATCTCGAAGCATTAATTGAATTTCATCTTCAGAATAAGTAAAACCTGCCGCTCTTGGTCTAATCAATACATGCGTTTTTAACTCTTTTAAAAGTGCCATTTCAATGAATCCATAGGAAGGCGTCATACCGCCTTGTTCGAGATTTTGACAGAGTTCAATACGATCAATATTACACTCTTTGGCAATTTGCAATCCTTCAATGGAAGCGACACAAAGTTCAATTTTCATAAATCGTTTTACTAATTTGTGCAAAGATGCCTAAAAATATCCATTTCGATGGACTAAATATAAACACTCTTTTACCTATATTTGCACCTAATTAACGCTATCGATGCCAACAAAATACGAGTCGCAAGGTAATATTGATTTTGACACATTTCGCTTAGAAATCTTAGCTGATTATCGCTTGGCGTGCGAATCTCGTGAGGCATCACTTCTAGGTCGAAAAGAAGTATTGACTGGGAAAGCAAAATTTGGAATTTTTGGAGACGGAAAAGAAATTGCTCAAATTGCACTAGCCAAACAATTTAAAAATGGAGATTTTCGCTCCGGTTATTATCGCGACCAAACCCTCATGATGGCGATTGGCCAACTAACACTAGTCGAATATTTTGCAGGACTATATGGCGAAACCCAACTTGACCTTGAACCACAATCAGCAGGTCG
>JBILCD010000287.1:0-2580 GCA_044353285.1 Crocinitomicaceae bacterium
TAACGATTCATTACTATGATGATAAGGATATTAAGACAAGCCAAGGACAATGGTATGAAGACGATGGTTTGACCAATGAGGCTTTTGAGAAGGGCTTATATAAACTTCTTCGCATGACCATGAAACAATCCAATCGACAATCAACCTTGCTTTTTATTCCAGAATATGGAAAAAGTTGCTCGCAAATGTCTTTTTCATTTGAAGTGTGTATCCATTCTAAACGAATACCCAAAAGCCTCATTTTAAATGGGAAGAAAAATATACCGTTCGTGGTTGATCAAGAAACCCAAACCATTCGTTTGATGACGCATTTGAGCGAAAAACAATCACGGTTAAAAATTAAATGGTAATATTTTTTTCTTTGTGTCAAATTGACATTAAGAAATATTTTTATATTTGTTAAACAGATTTAATTTTAAATTGACTTTGCTATGATTAGAAAACTACTTTTTACACTACTTTCATTGCTATTTGTTTCCTTAACTGCTTATGGGCAAACATCCAGTATTATTGGGAAAATAACAGATGTTGAGGGACTTCCTGTATATCCAGCAACTCTTGTATTAGAGGGGAAAGGTATGGGTGCACAAACCAATGAGAATGGTGAATTTGAAATTAAATTTGTTCCTGCAGGAACTGTTGTTTTAATCGTTCGTGCCACTGGGTTTGTTACTTATAATCAAGAAATTATTATTTCTTCGGGTACTGTTCTTAATCAAAACATCACTTTATCAAAAGAAGCGAAAGAGTACGATGAGGTTGTTGTCATTGGTTACGGAACAACAAGGACCAAAGATTTGACAGGTGCGGCTACGGTTATTACAGAGAAAAACTTTCTTCAGGGTTCCTTGGCTACGCCTGAACAGTTGATTATGGGAAAAGTGGCCGGATTGAAAGTTACTTCAAATGACGGAGCACCAGGTTCTGGAAGTACTTTGCGTCTTAGAGGTGGAACCTCTATCAATGCCAGTAATGATCCCTTGATTGTTATCGATGGTGTTCCAATCGATAATGGTGGAATCTCCGGTGCCGCCAATCCTTTGTCATTGGTTAACCCTAACGATATTGCCTCTTTTGTCATTTTGAAAGATGCTTCTGCCACTGCTATCTATGGTGCGCGTGCGGCCAATGGCGTGATTCTAATTACCACCAAAAAAGGCAGCGCAAGTCAAAAAGAGGTTCATGTGACCTTAAATTCCAAGATTTCCATTTCCACCATTTCAAAATATGCTGAGGTATTATCTGGCGACTCGCTTCGAAAACTTATAAATAGACAAGGTAGCTCTACACAAATAGCGCTTTTAGGCGCTGCGAATACGGATTGGCAGAAAGAAGTATTTAGAACGGCCATTACCTCAGATAATAACGTATCCATTACAGGTGGTATTATTGGATTGCCATACCGTTTATCAGTAGCGAATCGATTTGAAAATGGTTTGCTTAAGCGCGATAACATGAACAGAACATCATTGGGGCTTAACCTAAATCCAACGTTTCTCGATGGAAATTTACAATTGGAAGTTAATCAGAAAATGGTTCAATCGCGTGCCTTTTTTGCCAACAAAGGCGCTTTAGGTGCTGCTTTCTTCGATCCAACTCAAGATGTGAAATCAGGAAATAACAATCTCTTTGGTGGCTATTTTGAATGGATAGATAATGGCAAACCGAACGTTTTATCCGCTCGTAATCCTCTGGGTTTAATTATGCAGTCTGAAGACAGAAGTGTGGTCAACCGCTACATTGGAAATGCTAAAGTGAGCTACAAAATGCCTTTTCTTCCAATGCTAAAGGCGACAGTCAATTTAGGAACAGATCAATCAGAAGGAACGGGCTATACCATCACCGATTCCTTATCTGCTGCCGGTTATTTTACTCAAGGAAGCTACAGTCAATATCGCCAGACCAAAGGAAATAAATTAATTGAGGCGTATGCTAATTTTAATACAGGCGAAAAATACAAAGATCATCTCTTAGATTTAACTGCTGGGTATTCCTACCAAGATTGGTTCACCTCAAGCCCAAACAATGCAAGCTATAACCAAGCCCAAGACTCAATTACTACTCTGCCGGCAGCGAATCCTTATTATACCAAAAATGCCTTGCTTTCTTTTTATGCGAGGGGTATTTATACGTTTAAAAATCAATTTGTTGTGAATCTGTCGATGAGAAGAGACGGTTCCTCCCGATTCAGTTCAGAACAGAGATGGGGCTGGTTTCCTGCCGCTTCTGCTGCTTGGTTACTCAGCGAGGGTTTCTTGAAGGACGTCAAAGAAATCAGTATGCTAAAAATCAGGGCAGGTTATGGAGTTACAGGGCAACAAGACGGAATTGGAGACTATGCCTATATTGGAAATTACTTTGAGGGTGCTACCAATGCCCAATACGCTTTTGGTGGTCAATACTATACGGTTTTTCGTCCTGCAGGATACGATGCCAATTTGAAATGGGAAACGACAAGTAGCATCAATATCGGATTAGATTTCGGATTATATAAAGATCGCTTCTCAGGTTCAATTGATGTGTATAGAAAATCAACATCCGACTTGTTGGCGACGGTTGCAGTACCAGCAGGAACTAACT
>JBILCD010000288.1:0-2579 GCA_044353285.1 Crocinitomicaceae bacterium
TTAAATCCATATGAGCATGGCGAATGTTTTGTGACAGACGATGGCGCAGAAACAGATTTAGATTTAGGTCATTACGAGCGTTTCCTGAACGTTCGAACTTCACAAGCCAATAACATTACTACCGGAAGGATTTATCAATCTGTGATAGAAAAAGAACGTCGTGGCGAGTTTTTAGGAAAAACGGTTCAGGTTATTCCACACATCACTGATGAAATAAAGCAACGCATTCAACTCCTTGCTAAAACAGGTGATTATGATATTATCATTACCGAAATTGGAGGAACAGTTGGGGATATCGAGTCGCTTCCATACATAGAATCTGTTCGCCAATTACTTTGGGAATATGAAAACGATTGTATCGTGATTCATTTAACGCTCGTTCCTTATTTAGCGGCAGCTGGTGAGTTAAAGACAAAGCCAACGCAACACTCTGTTAAGCAATTACTAGAACTCGGTGTACAACCCGATATTCTTTGTTGTCGCACAGAACATGAGTTAGATTTAAATTTACGTCGGAAAATCGCTAAGTTTTGTAATGTTTCGATGAATGCTGTTATTGAAGCAAGAGATGCGGAATCAATTTATGACGTTCCGATCTTAATGCAGAAAGAAGAGTTGGATTCAGTTGTCTTAGAAAAGTTAGGTCTCCCTAAAAAAACGGTTCCAAATTTAGCGAATTGGAATGCCTTTTTAGTTAAGCTTAAAAACCCTAGTAAGACAGTAGAAATAGGATTAGTAGGAAAGTACGTAGAACTGAAAGATGCATACAAATCGATTTCTGAGGCGCTTATTCATGGTGGTGTTGCTAACGATGCAAAAGTAAATGTTCATTGGATTCAATCCGAAAAGATAACTAAGGCTAATGCACAAAAACATTTGGCTAACTTAGATGGCATTCTAGTAGCGCCTGGCTTTGGTTCTCGTGGCATTTCAGGAAAAATTGAGGCCGTACAATTTGCTAGAGAGGAAAATATCCCATTTTTAGGAATTTGTTTAGGCATGCAATGTGCCGTTATTGAGTACGCTAGAAACGTAATGGGATTGGAAGATGCACACAGCACTGAGATTTCAGAAGAGACCCCTCACCCAGTAATTTCTATGATGCAAGAGCAAAAAGAAATTTCAAACATGGGAGGAACCATGCGTTTAGGAGCTTATCGTTGTCAGTTAAAATCCAAATCAAAGGTTGCAATGGCTTATAATCTTGATAAAATTTCGGAAAGGCATCGTCATCGATACGAATTCAACTCGGCTTATTTAGAGGATTTTGAAAAAGCTGGTATGAAAGCAAGCGGTAAAAATCCAAAAACTAATTTGGTGGAAGTGGTTGAAATTCCATCTCACCCTTGGTTTGTGGGTGTTCAATTTCACCCAGAATACAAAAGTACCGTCGCCACTCCACACCCACTCTTTGTGGCTTTTATTAATGCAAGTTTGACTCATAAAAAATAAATAATGGATAGAAATACAGTAATTGGTTTGTTTTTACTTGGTTTAGTCTTAACCGTGTTTTCAGTATATAATCAGCCATCTGAAGCAGAAATAGCAGCTGAGAATAAAAAAACTGAACAAGTTGAAAAGACAAAAGTAGCCCCAGAGACGAAGAAGAAAGAGGCTTTGCCACCTGCGAATAAAATGACAGATGCACCAACTATTGGCGCAACTGTTCCAGCAACAAAAAAATACCTTAATCCGTCAACAGAAGAAAAGAAGTTTATCATTGAAAATGATCAATTGCTGATTGAGTTAACAGATCGTGGCGGACAAGTAAATGCGGTTTATCTTAAAAATTATAAATCGTATACAAATTATGTAGCTAATAAAAAGGAGAATCTTTGTTTATTTAAGTCCGGCGATGCAACCAATCAATTACTCATTACGGAAAAAGGCCAGCAGATTAAAACCGGAAATTATCATTGTGATATTCTTAAACAAGATAAAAATTCAATCACTTTTGAGCTAAAATTAGATTCTACTAAATCCATACAATTCTTTTATGCAATAACTAAGAAAGGTTTCAGTATAGAACATGCAATATCCTTGATTGGTTTCGATAAAGACGAATCAAAAAACATCCAATTAGATTTAAAAACGGCATTCAGAAAAACGGAACGCTTGTTAAGTGAACAAAGACGTGTTAGTACCATTTGTTATGAATACAAAGATGAGGGGCTTTCATATTTAAGTGAAACATCGGAAGATTCTGAACCTGCTGAAGACAACATCAATTGGGTGGCATTTAAGCAAAGTTATTTTTCTTCTATTCTTCATCCAAAAAATGGATTTTCAAAGAATAATAGTTCTTTTAAGATTGACGTTTATGAGGAGCAAAGCAAAAAAGACTCCACACACCTTAAAGATTTCTCTTCCCTTCTAAGCTTAAACTTTGATGAAAATAATAGCGCAAAGTTTAATTGGTACTTTGGACCAAATGATTATGAGATTCTTACTGCAACAAATGCAAATTATCCAGATATATTAAATTTCGGATGGGGCTTATTTCGTTGGATAAATATCTATGCCGTTCAACCCATATTTAATGTAATCATTTCATTAGGATCTAATATAGGTTGGGCCAT
>JBILCD010000290.1:0-2563 GCA_044353285.1 Crocinitomicaceae bacterium
ATGCTTTGATGCAATGTATCTAATCCATTGCCCATTTTCTTGAAAAGTTCTGTCAATTCAGCATCTGAAAAATTTTCCTTTCCAGCGATGTAGTCTGGAAGAGACTTCACATTTTTTGTCTGGCAAAGAATGGCTGTTTCCTGATCGTTATCAATTAGCTGCAAAAAAGTTAGGAGGTACTTCCCCGAAATATTTTTTAACCCTTTTACATTGGAAACAAAGTGGGCACGCAATTGATGGTTTTCGGCATATTCCTTTTTCAATTGCAATTTAAAAACTTGAATTTCTCCCGAAATTCCAATCGACTGCTGTATATATAAATCGGTAAAGGTATTTTTCTTTCTTATTTTCATAGAATAGATAGCTAAAGCTAACAACCGTATTCTTCTTCTAAATCTGATTCAACAAAATAACTTGTCTTCGTCCAGCAAATTATATTATTCCTTTTGATCTTAAGAAGACACCATCCGTTCATTTCTTTTAGTAAATAAACCTCATCTGCTTCCGAACTATATGAGTAAGACTTATAATCAAGAAATTTACCGAGAATTGATGTATTAGATCGAACAGAGGGCTCAGATCTATACCGAACACCGTAACCAGAAATATAGCCTGTTTTAGAGTATTTATTAAGCAACTCTTTTTCGACAAAATAGGATTCTTGAACATCTTCAAACTCATTTAAAGAGCGTAGTTTATTCCAAACACCAGCTTCTTTTTTAAACCAATTCTTATTAACATATCGATAAAAATGGCCGTCTAAGCAAAGTTTTCCACTTTGATAAAGGATGGAATCATTTCCTTTAATTAATAAAAAACCTGACGGTGGCTTACCTTCAGAAAGTATTGGCTCTATTTTATAAAAGTACGAATCCAACAAAAATTGGCTTTGCGAATTATCTATCTCCCAAATACCACGGGAAGAAGACCCCTCTTCAGGAATGAATTTTTCCCAATTTCCTTCAATATAATGCCATCTTGTATCATTTACCTGAAAACCAACTTGTCTAAGTAAATCATTGTAGATAGTATTAATTAGTAAATAACCATCAGGTGGAATCATTTCTACACGTTGAACATTGGGAGGTAGTGGAGGCACACTTGATTTATTGTAAAAGAATACAGCACATATGATTATGAAAATACCTAAAATAAATCCTAGCTTTAAACCCCTTGATTTATTATTAACATCAACACTCCATGCCTTATCATTACCCGGTGTTACCTTTATTACAGGAAGCTCCACGCACTGAACTTTACTAGTATTGAAAGACTGAAAAAGGGAATTATCTGATGTAAGCAAAATATCTAAAATAGCATTCTTAGGAACATAAACTATTAACGATTTCCCTTCTAGTTTTTGAAAAAAAGAGGTGATAGGCTGCTTATTACAATATATCTGGTAGTGTTCAGAAGAATAATTTTGAATGACTACCGCAATTTCTAAATTAACTGGATTCGGTTTTACAATTGACTTTTGTTTCTTTTCTTTAACAAGAGTAATATCTTTCTCCTGATCTTTTTCATCTTTTATTTCGGATAGTAGGGCACGAATAGCCGAAAGTGAATTTGGTCTTGAAGTTGCTATTGGGTTTAAACAAGCACCAATTAATTTATCCCATTTAGAACCTGTTGCTTCAAACGGAGGTAATGACTCTTGCGCACTATTAAGGGTTAATCTACCAGACTTCCAACACCAAATATACCAAGCTAATAAGCCAAAGGAATAATATTCATCTGAAAAAGATAAAATTTTAAGATCGTTACTGCGCTCGGGACTTAAATAATGATGTATTTCTTGAAGGCTTGATTCTGATTTAATCCATTCAGGTTTTTGTTGACAGAATCTCATTTCTAAGGTCTCAAACAAGGTAAGTTGAATAGTACCCTCTTCATTTACCCAAAAACTATTCGGATTGATTGCTTGATGATAAAACCCCTCACTGTGAATGGCTTCTATTCCATCCAGAATTTGCTTTAAAATTTCATTAAAGCGTTTATCTGAAAGTGAAGTCAATGAAGCAAGATAGTCAGGCAAAGACATTCCGCGATGCATGGCAGCATACACTAAGACATTATTCGAAGTTCGTTCTACTTTAGAGAAACCCAAAATAGAGGGGGAACTAAGCGATTGAAGTACCTTGGCACCTAATTCAAAAAAATTACAATGAATTGGATTTTCTGCAATTGATTTATGCAAAGATTGTATGAATTCATCGTTTTTCTTGGATTTTTCTACTTTAGTATAAACACCATCAAAAAACATAGTCTGCCGATTTTTTTATTTACTTTATCAATAAAGATGGTCCTGTGACACAAATGATGGTTGTTACTTTGCGCGCAGGGTCATCGTCTTTCCCATTTGGAATGACACCCGGAGGAACAGTTTCGCCAAGACCAATAACCTCACGAACTTTTTCTACTCCTTTGTTCTTTGAAGGATCAAAGGCTCTATTGACATTGGTAAAATAACCTTTCTGAAAAAGATCTTGTACCTGCAAATGTCCAAACTGCTTATGTTCCATGGCTCAACAAAAAATTAATCTGTTTTTGGCAATACATA
>JBILCD010000289.1:0-2563 GCA_044353285.1 Crocinitomicaceae bacterium
AGAAAAATTATATTCGGTAAACGTTTCCCAAACTTGCAAACACACTTCGATTACTTTATTCTCTTCTCCGCCTGGTAATAAAATAATTTCGGCATTAATTAAGTCTGGAAAGCTAGTAAGTAGGAACTCTAGACAGCAATCATGCGTATTTTCATCAACGATAATAATGATGTTTGACTTGGTATATTCCGAGATCACCTTCGAGAAACTGGAAGTCAGTAAGTCGCCAATCTGAATTTCGGTTGCTGTGGATTGAATAACTTTCATGCTTGGATTTTGAGGTCAAAAGTACGCCTTAATGCATTAAATAGTGCTGTAGATAGGTAATAATCTTTTGATGCTTTGTTACTACATTTGATGCGTATAAAACCCATCTCTTTTATTTAATGCTTTGTTTATCTTATATTTACACAATTAATTAGTGTTTAAATATGAAGAAAATTAGTCTCATCGTTTTTATTTCAATAGCTTTTTCGTCTTTCGGCCAACATAAGTATTTTGTTGATTATAGAAAATTAGCGGATAGTTTAGAGTCGGTTTATCAAATTCCCGCTTGTGTAATTTTGAGCATTGCTTACATAGAATCTGGAGGAGGGACAAGTGGAGTTGCTAAAAAATTACATAATCATTTTGGTATTACAGGAAAAAATGATGTGTCGATATCTAATTACAAAAGTGTTTATCGCTACTTCCCGACAATACGAGATTCATATATAGGATTTTGTAATTTAGTCGTATCAAAAAAATATTATGCAACCATGAAGGGTTCAAAAGACAACCTAAAATGGCTTAAAACTATTGCCTCTTATGGCTATGCGGCAGATGCGAATGGTTGGAGTAACAGCATCTATAATACCTTAAAGAAAAATTGCCAATAGTTCAATTCAATTATCAAAATTGAAAGTAGATAAAGGGTTGAATTAGATCATCTTTAAATTGAATAATCAGCTGAAGAGTAAGCATTATCAATATTATATAGGTAAAAGCTGGTAATTTATAACTCTTTTCGATAAGGAAGTTCTTAACTTTAAAAGGAGTGAAAACGATAAGCATCGAAAGCAATATTAAAATGGTGATCTCGGGTCTCGCCATCGTAAAAGTATAGGCCTCAAGAAAATTTATTTTTGTAAAAATGGAATTGATGCTTTCAAATGCGATCTCAAAGGAAGATGATCTAAAAAATATCCAGCATATTGAAACGAAATTAAACGTAAGTACAACCCCCAGGAAAGAGAAGAGCATATTTTTTGGATTGATTTTAACATAAGTCGACCAGATTTTATGTAATACTAATGCTAGTCCATGGGCTAAACCCCAAAACATAAACCGCCAATCTGCTCCGTGCCAAAATCCTCCGATTAACATCGTAATTAAAAGAAATAAATAGGTTTTAAAAACTCCGTGTCTACTTCCACCCAAAGGAATATAGATGTAATCCTTTAGCCAATTACTAAGGGAAATATGCCATTTTCGCCAGAATATGGTAATATTCGAAGCTAAGTAAGGACCATCAAAATTATCCTTCAATCGATACCCAAGCAATAAAGCAATACCAATTGCAATATCAGAATACCCTGAAAAATCAAAATAGATCTGAAAGCTATAGGCATACATAGACATGAAATGCTCAAACCCGGAAAAACCGTTGGGTGTAGCATGTAAAATAGTAACATATTTCCCTAAATAATCTGCAATAAACAATTTCTTCATTAATCCCATCAAAATTCGTAAGATACTTTCCTTGTATAAACGGCTATCAATAATATTAGGACTTGCGATTTGAGGTAGAAAATCTTTCGCTCTAACAATAGGTCCAGCAACTAAATGAGGGAAAAATGTCATGTAAAAGGCATAATCACTAAAACGTTTGGTCGGGGCTAATTCATTGCGATAAACATCTACTAAATAACTAATGGATTGGAAGGTATAGAAAGAAATTCCAATAGGAAGAAATAAATTATTTAGGGCGAAATGTGTTCCTGCAAATTGATTTAAGTTAAGAACAACAAAGTCAGAATACTTAAAATATAATAGAAATGAAAGGCTGTATACAAGTGAAAGATACAGCAATAGTTTTTTTTTGATCCCCTCTTGATTTGCGATGTACCTTGCAAAGAAGTAATCACTAATAATCATCAAGATAAATAAACCAAGAAAAGGTCCGCTGGATTTGTAGTAGAAAAATAAACTGAATAGAATAATGTATACGTTTTTCCATTTATTTTTTTCGATAATAAATGAATAGATAATCAAGAAAAAACCAAAAACAAATAAAAAGCTAAACTCTGTAAAAAACCAAGGCTCGTTAAATGAGTAACTGAATGCTGCTTTTATATTTTCAGCACTAAAGAAATTTAGAATGAAATTAATATCCACGGTACTTTGCAGCATTTAAATTAATAATCTTAGCTCTTATTTTCTGACCGCGAATTGCTGGATGTTTCATCTCTAGATGGTACTTAGCCTCAGTTTCTAACCAATTTGCAATAGCCGCCATCCAAATTTGATATCCTAATGAGTTTGGGTGTCTTCCATCCTGACCTTTAGGTAGATTTAAATCTTT
>JBILCD010000291.1:0-2536 GCA_044353285.1 Crocinitomicaceae bacterium
AGGCAAGTCGCTACAGAAGATCATGATTGGTATGTACTTGAAATTAGTTCTTTTCAGTTAGATGACATGCATGATTTCAAAGCTGACATTGCAGTTTTAACCAATATAACAGCGGATCATTTGGATCGATATGAGTATAAAATTGAAAATTATATCCAATCAAAATTAAAGATAATTAATAACCTGGAAAAGGATGATTGGTTTATTTATAATGCTGATGATGAGGTTATTGTGAAGGAATTAGCGACCAAAAAGATGATTATGAATACCGCTCCATTTTCGCTAAAAAAAGAAATTGCGATCGGAGGATATGCAACAGAGAAACAACTAACAATCAATATAAAACAACCATTAATTATGTCAATACACGAATTAGCTTTGAAGGGTAAGCACAATACCCAAAATGCACTTGCTGCAGGTATCGCCGGCAGGCTCTTGGAAATACGAAAAGATTTCGTCCGTGAATCTTTGGGTGATTTTGTTAACGCTGAACACCGCATGGAATTCGTTGCCAAGGTAAATGGTATTGAGTTTATTAATGACTCAAAAGCCACAAATATTAATGCCACTTGGTTCGCTCTTGAAAGTATGGAGAAACCTATTATTTGGGTTGTTGGTGGGGTGGATAAAGGAAACGATTATAGTGAACTGACGGATCTTGTGAAGCAAAAAGTGAAAGCTATTATTTGCCTTGGTGTCGATAATCAGAAAATTATAGACGCTTTTTCTGGTGTCGTTGATACAATTGTTGAAGCTAACTCTGCTGTTGAAGCGGTTGCTTTCGGCTATCAATTAGGAAAAAAAGAAGAAATTGTCCTCCTATCTCCAGCTTGTGCAAGCTTTGATTTATTTGAAAATTATGAAGATAGAGGGAATCAATTTAAAAAGGCGGTTAGGTTGTTATGACTAAAAAAATAGCGATGAGTTTAACAAAAAATAAAGGTCAAGAATTAATTGAAAAACGACGGGAGGATATTAATGCTGCCCTTAGTTCGTCAATACGCCCGCAAGGTAAATGGCACGGACTAGATGTGTTTTCATGGCATAATCCGTTAAATTTTGAATTGGAATCTACCATTTGTGCGTTCCCATTTCCTGTTATTTTAGTCTGTTATGATTACAACGATATAGAGCGTACTATGCAAGCTATCTCATTTCAAGAATGGGTTTGTAGTTGTATTTTAATTGATTCTCAAATTATTAATGGGGATGATTTAGATGGGGTAGTTGTTGTGCCAGATTTAAATGTGCTATCTGATAAATTGCTTGGGTTTAAGGCGAAAGGAATCTTGCTTTTTTTATATTACGATCAGTTGGGAATGGATAAGTTTGAAGGGTTTGTAAATTATCAAAAACGACACATAGTAAAATGAGAAAATACCTAACCTATCTTAAAGGCGATCCCGTAATTTGGATGATTTCTCTTCTGATGCTTGCCTTTTCCTTGGTTACTGTTTATAGTTTCGTGCCAATTTTAGTTAAAATAGAGGGTGGCACTCCTTTTCATTATCTTTTTAAGCATTTTGTATATGTGCTGTTGGGCTTCTTTTCGATTTATTTTATTCATAAAGTTAATCCCAAGTACATCTCTCAAATTGCAAAATTCACCTATATTATTGCCGTATTACTCCTCATTTTTACAATATTCTTTGGTACTAAGGTCAATGATGCAGGAAGATGGATTAAAATTCCCTTTATTGGGCTTACTTTTCAATCATCTGATTTTGCCAAACTAGCCTTGTTTCTTCACTTATCTAAAATTTTAGTTAAAAAAAAGGATCAACTTAATGATTGGAAACAAGGAGTTGTTCCACTAATGTTTCCCATTATTCTTATTTGTGGGTTGATTTTTAAAGATAATTTATCCACATCTGTCATGCTGTTTTTATTATCCATGTTTATATTATTTATTGGAAAAGTCCCAATTCTAAAATTATTAACCATCGCTGGTGTTGGGGTTTTAGGTATTTTTCTTTTGATTGGGGCGCATAAATTAGTTCCTGATGCTAATCTCTTGCCACGCTACCAAACATGGGAAAATAGGATAATGAATAAAATGGAGTCAGATGATGGCGCCATTGAAAATGCTCAGGCATTGAATGCTAAATTAGCTATCCAGAATGGGTCTTTTTTTGGACAAGGGGTAGGCGATGGGAAATTAAAGCAATTTTTACCGGAAGCTTATGCGGATTTTTATTACGCAAGTTTTGTTGAAGAGTTTGGTCTGTTTTCGGCTATTTTATTGCTGATGCTTTATATGATTTTGTTGTTTCGAATTATTCGAATTGGCCTTAATTCCGACTCTTTATTTGAAACGTATGTGTGCCTGGCCATTGGTCTTCATCTCTTATCGCAAGCTAGTATAAATATGCTTGTTTGTACGGGTGTTTTTCCAGTTACTGGACAAAATATGCCCTTCCTCGCCATGGGGGGATCTGCATTGATAATGGCTTGCGTCTCCATTGGAATTGTTCAGTCGATTGCTGTAAAGCAATCCAATAGTAATAGTGCATTTGAATTAAAAGAGGAAATAAAA
>JBILCD010000017.1:0-20937 GCA_044353285.1 Crocinitomicaceae bacterium
AACAGAACCTTATGGTTTTTCAAATAATATAAGACCATCGTTTTCTGTTCCGTCTTTTGAAAGTTGCTCTGTTTATTTAAATAAAAATAAATCAATTTCAATAAGAAACTCTTTTTAATATTGGTTCAATTCTATTGTCGTATGCTAACATCTTCTTTCGTATATTTGCCCCTTGTTTGAAAACAAAACATTGGATAAAAAAGAAATTTCCTCAATAGAAGTAATGGACAAAGCCACCATCGAATTGGCATTCAAACTCATGTGCACAGCGAAAACGCTTGCTGAAAAATATGAGCAAAATAAGGAGCTGACAGCTAAATATGTTCACGCAACATCAAGAGGTCATGAAGCTATTCAAATTGCCCTTGGTCTTCAACTAAAATCATTCGACTGGGTCTCACCTTATTATCGTGATGACAGTATCCTTCTCGCTATGGGCATTAAGCCTTATGAATTGATGCTGCAGATCTTCGCTAAAAAAGCCGACCCTTTCTCGGGCGGAAGAACCTATTATGCGCACCCATCATTAAACCGTGACGATTTACCTAAAATCATACATCAGTCATCCGCAACCGGTATGCAAGCAATTCCAACCACTGGTGTTGCCATGGGAATTCAATACAAGGAAAAAACTGGATTGTCTGTTGTTGACGCTCAGACAGCTCCTGTTGTTGTGTGTTCTCTCGGAGATGCTTCGTGTACTGAAGGTGAGGTTTCAGAAGCTTTTCAAATGGCCGCATTAAAACAATTCCCTATTGTTTTCTTAGTGCAAGATAATGGTTGGGATATTTCTGCAAAAGCCGAAGAAACGAGAGCTCAAGATATCACTACGTTTGCTAAAGGGTTTTCTGGAATTGATGTCCGAACCATCGACGGAACTGATTTTCTTTTATGCTATAAAACAATTCAAGAGGTTTTTCATTTGGTTCGAACGGAACGTAGGCCCTTCATTATTCATGCAAAAGTGCCACTGCTGGGCCATCATACCTCGGGAGTAAGAAAGGAATGGTATAGAGATGATTTAGTAGAAGCAGAAAAAAATGATCCCTATCCAAAATTAAAAGCGCTACTCACCAGCTATAAATTTTCACTTGCTGAACTTATTAATATCGAAGCAAACTGTAAAAAGTTAGTCGATAAAGAATATGAATTAGCGCTAGCTGCTCCAGAGCCTGATCTTGAATCAGTAAGTGATTTTATTTTTGCTCCAACCTCTATTTTGGAAGAAACTGGTCAAAGAGAACCTCCTGGCAAAAAGAAAACAGTTATGGTCGATTCTGCCCTTTTTGGCGTTAGGGAATTGATGCAAAAGCATCCAGAGGCATTGTTGTATGGTCAAGATGTGGGTAGAAGACTTGGAGGTGTCTTTAGAGAAGCTGCTACTTTAGCTCAAACATTTGGCGATGATAGGGTCTTTAATACCCCAATTCAAGAAGCATTCATCATAGGTTCTACTGTGGGAATGTCGGCGGTAGGATTGAAACCGATTGTTGAAGTTCAATTTGCGGATTATATCTGGCCAGGCTTAAATCAATTGTTTACTGAGGTGTCTCGATCTTATTATTTATCAAATGGAAAATGGCCGGTTAGTTGTGTCATCCGGATCCCAATTGGTGCCTATGGTTCCGGGGGGCCTTACCATTCGTCTAGTATAGAATCTGTTTTAACGAATATTCGAGGCATTAAAGTCATTTATCCATCCACTGGTGCTGACCTAAAAGGATTAATGAAGGCCGCTTTCTATGATCCAAACCCGGTCGTAATTTTAGAACATAAAGGCCTTTATTGGTCTAAAATACCAGGAACGGAAGGTGCAATGTCGCCCGAACCTGATGAAGAGTATTGTATTCCTATTGGAAAGGCTAGGTTGGTGCAAGAGGTGGATACCGAACATGAATCTAAAGGTGAAAGTTGTGGCGTTATTACCTATGGTAGAGGAGTGTATTGGGCATTAGAAGCATCAAAAAGCTTTCCAAATAGGGTGGAAATTTTGGACTTGAGAAGCCTAAATCCCTTAGATCACCAAGCAATGAACGCGCTTTGCCAAAAACACGGAAAGATTTTAATCTTAACCGAAGAATCCATAGAATGTAATTTTGCGCTTGGTTTGGCAGGAAGGCTTCAGCGCGATAATTTTAATTCCCTTGATGCTCCGATCCAACTACTTGGCTCCATTGATACACCTGCAATACCGCTTAATTGTGGCTTGGAAGAGGCCATTTTACCGAATGCAGGCAAGGTTCAATCCGCTTTAGAACAACTTTTAAATTATTAAAATAATTTTATGAGAATTCAAGAAATAATCGACGCTGTTGCTACTTTTCATGATGCTTTTGGAATTGAAAATAATAATGTCCCCACCACAGATTTAACTGCCAAGGATATTGAATTGCGATTCAATTTAATGAAAGAAGAAAATGAAGAATACTTGGAGGCAGCTAAAAATAATGATATTGTTGAGATAGCTGATGCCCTGGGTGACCAATTGTATATTTTGTGTGGAACCATTTTGCGACACGGCCTTCAGCACAAAATAGAGGAGGTTTTTAATGAAATACAGCGCTCAAATATGAGTAAACTCGATGAGTTTGGAAAACCCATCTATCGCGAAGATGGAAAAGTGCTCAAATCAAGTCTTTACTTTAGACCTGATATTAAAAAAATCATTGAAAAGACTTAATGCGCAACCGAGGGTGATAACTTTTTGATGAGTTATTCACTTTTTACCTTTCATTTCTTTTAGCGTATCGCAATTCTTCTAAAGGTGTTTGTTTTAGTTTTGAACTAATCTATTCTTTACATGAAAGACATATCTATTTATTTCCAACCCATAAGCCAATCGTACGATTTTAATGAGGAGCAATTGGGTAGTATTATTGATGCTCACACAAAAGAGTTTCCTGATTTATCATCGAGTGGTTGCGCCATAATTTATGTTCCAGAATATAGGGGTGTGTTGCATGAAAATGAAACTGCCGATAAAGAAATAGTTGGACCAGGTAATTTTAGGGATGAATTGTATTCCTTATATAAAGGATCACAATGGAAAACAACGATATATGATTTGGGAAACTTATTGCCAGGAAAAGAATTAAAAGACACCTATTTTGCCTTATCACAAGTTGTTGCTGAATTAGTAAAAAATAATATTCTTCCAATAGTTATTGGTGGTAGTCAGGACTTGACAACCGCTATGTTCATTGGTTATGAGGAATTAGAGCAATTAATAAATACCTGTACAATCGATTCAAAATTAGATTTGGGAACGCCCGAGGAGCCCATAACGCACGAAAAGTATATTGGTAGTTTGTTGATTAGAAGGCCTTGCTATTTGTTTAATCATGCGAATATTGGTCTCCAAATTCCCTTTGCCCAACCTAAAGAATTGGATTTGTTTGAAAAACTCTTTTTTGACGTTTGCCGCTTAGGTGAATTTAATGCCGATTTTAAAACTGCCGAACCTATTCTGAGGAATTCTGACATCATTAGTTTCGATTTTCAAGCTATTCGAGCTTCTGAAACAAATAATAAGCAGGGAAATCCAAATGGATTTTATGCCGATCAAGCTTGCCAAATTAGTAAATATGCAGGTATTAGTGATAAGGCGACCAGCTTTGGTATTTTTAATTGCTTTTCCGATAAATCGATTGAAGCAAAGTTAATAGCTCAAATGACATGGTATTTTTTGGATGGATTTTTTTCTAGAAAAGGAGATTTTCCAAAAGGAAGTAAAATGGATTACACCAAGTTTACTGTTTTTCTAGAGAATGGCGCGCACGAAATAGTTTTTTATCGTAGTAACAAATCTGATAGGTGGTGGATGGAAGTACCTTATCCACCGAGTGAATTTTCGAAATTCGAACGACATCACTTAGTTCCATGCAACAAATTTGACTATGATCGAGCAATGAAAAATGAAATGCCAGATTTGTGGTGGAAAACGTATCAAAAATTAGGGTAAAAATTAATGCAATCACTATAATCAATTTGAAAACCTTTAATGTTCTATATTCTTCATTATTTTTTTGGCTTTATTTTTAATTTTTAGTCAATTTTTTTTCGTTTTGGTTTTTTTTAATTATTTTAGCATCCTAATTTTATAGCTGAACTGCTAAGTTAGCGTATAAATTTATTACTAAGTAAAACTTAAAATATTGAAAATAAGACTACTAGCCTTGATTGCATTGCTTATTTCAGGTAGTGTAATTGGTCAGCAAGATAAGTTGCTAACCCACTTTTTCTTTGATAAGATGAGTATCAACCCTGGAGAAACTGGTTTAGATGAAGGTATTTGTGCTACTACTATTTATAGAAATCAATGGGACAAGGTAAATGGTGCTCCAAATTCAGCAGTACTCAATGTGGAAGCGAATATGAACCGCTTTTTTCCGGGTGGCCTTGGTGTCTCTTTTTATCATGATGCAATTGGTTTCTCACGTCAAAATAATGTATTATTAAATTATTCCTATCCAATTCAAATTGGCAACATTGGTCGCTTAGGCCTAGGTATAGGTGTTGGAATAATGACCTATGGTATGAACCCATTATGGATTCCGCCTCAAACGCTTGTTGACCCCACGCTTCCTGCTGCTGGTTTTCAAGCAGCTAATTTGGATTTAAATTTCGGGGCGTATTTTAAAGGAAAGAATTTCTATGCGGGCCTATCATCCACACATTTAAGCGAGTCAGAATTATCAAGTGTCGGAGTACAGGTTACTCCCTCAACATATCAATCAGCAAGGCACTATTATGCCATGGGGGGGTATAAAATGATGGGTGTTGCAGGAGGAAATATCGATGCTAATCTTTTGATACGAACTGATTTAGTTAAATTCTCCGCAGATATTAATGCACGCTATTTCTTTGTTAAAGACAATAAGGAGTTAGCTTACGGAGGTTTAACGTATCGCACATCTGATGCTGTGGCTATAATGCTTGGCTATAATCCTTTTAATAATTTTACTGTGGGTTATTCTTACGATATCACATTAAACAAACTATCAAGCGTTTCCCGAGGATCTCATGAGATTATGGTGAAATATTGTTATAATTTACCGCCGCCTCCGAAGACAAAAGCACGTCACCCGAGGTGGTTATAATTAAAATTAAAAAGTTGGTGTAACCATTTTTATTGTTCATACGTTATAACAAACCTTGATAACCTGTAGCAAAGTTAGTTTGTATAAAGATTGAACCTAAATTAAGGATAAGATGAAAAGATTTTTTGCTTTAGTAGTTGTTGTTATAATGTTGTCTGGATGTGATGACGTTGATGGCAATTTAGTAGGTGTTCAAGGACGCGATACTTTTTACCCAGATATTTTAGGACCTGGGAAAGTTCCATACGGAATGATATATGTTCCTTCAGGTGCCTACAATCAAGGAGAAAATGATGAGGATATCATGGGTTTGCATACAGCTAGAACCCGTTCAGTATCCGTTCAAGCTTTTTACATGGACGCATCAGAGATATCTAATAACGAATACCGCCAATTTGTTGATTGGGTTCGTGATTCTATGGCGCGTGAAAAATTATATCGACGACAATCTGGTGATGAAGCAGAGAATTGGGTAAATGTGCCAGATCCATTCTTTAGAGAACCATATCGCTCAATAATTTCTCAAGGTTCAGACGCTCAAGGTGCAAATACACCATTTGAACCATTTTTAGATTCAGCTGGAGGAGAAGAATTAGACAAAATGTATTTAAACCTTACAGGATACAAAAATGTAAATTCCAAATTAATTAGTCCGAACACTAAAAAATTAACCAAAGACATTACGCGTAAAAATATCGATGCTGAGATGGAAATGTCTGCTGAAAAAGTGACAGCCATTTTAAGTGCATATTCATCCTCAAATGGAGGAAAATCAGACGATAAAGACGATCCCAAAGCGGCAGAATACAAGCCAACAATTAAAGATCAAGGAGGTCGTGTTGAAAATCGTAAATATTTTACACTAAACTGGGAAGTGGACATTGATTATACAGATCCTGAAACTGCATTTTTATTATCAGACATGTATTTGGGGGAAGAGGAACAATATTTTAAAAATAAACAAATAGACACACGCCTATTATTTTACGATTATTTCTGGATCGATTTCAAAGAAGCTGCGAAGCGAGGGAAAATTCAAACCGCGGATGTTGACTCTAGAAATCTTTATGACTATAACGGTCAAATAGGCTCAAGTAGAAGAGATCCACTATCGAAAGATCAAAAGACAAATGGTTTGCACCGTGCGACATTAAATACCGATGGAAGTCAGGTTATGTTTGACCGTACTGTTTACGACAGCCCTGATTCTTCGCTTAAATCTGTACCGAAAGATAATAATAACAATACCCTGGTTCAAGAAGGAATCCTTATCAACCCTGGTCAAGATTTGGATTTAGGCTACACCAATACAAAAGGGCAGCATAATGCAATTCGAGGTCACACAGATAGAAGTAGGTTCGTAATTTCGGAACGAATCCATGTTTATCCTGATACAATGTGTTGGGTAAGAGATTTTACCTATGCTTTTCACGAGCCAATGACACAAAATTATTTTTGGCATACTGCATATGATAACTATCCAGTTGTTGGTGTAACGTGGTCACAGGCTAAAGCATTTTCTGTTTGGCGAACACAATTATACCATAGCTGGCTATTATCTGAAGGCAATTTATTTGTCAACGATTTTCGTCTACCAACTGAAACTGAATGGGAACGAGGAGCTCGTGGAGATTTAGATCTTTCACAATATCCTTGGGGTGGGCCTTACATACGAAATGCTAATGGGTGTTTCTTAGCTAACTTTAAGCCAATGAGAGGTAGATATTTTGAAGATGGTGGATTTCATACCGTTAAAGTTTATTCATACAATGCTAACGCTTATGGTTTATATTGTATGGCTGGAAATGTTGCTGAATGGTGTTCTTCCGCTTTTGATGAATCATCTTATGAGTTTACTCACGATTTAAATTCTGATGTCACTTACGATGCCAAAGATGGTGACCATCCTGTCAAAAAACGAAAGGTAATTCGAGGCGGTTCTTGGAAAGACATTGCATATTATTTAATGAATTCCACACGAACATATGAATATCAAGATTCTGCTAAATCCTACATCGGTTTTAGAAATGTAATGACTCATCTTGGTCGAGGTGGTAAGGATTTAGAGGCGGAAAATGGTGAGGAAATTCAAAGTGATATTCAATTAAAATAATCAAGTTATAATTCAATTAATGTTTAATATTTAAAATCTAAAAGTTATGAGTGGTAAGTCAGGAGGTTTTTTTGCTTCAAAAGGTTACAAGAATTTAATGAAGTTTGTTTATGGTTACGGTGCATCCGTTGTTATTTTGGGAGCATTATTTAAAATTATGCACTGGCCTTATTGTGACACAATGCTAATAGTTGGTCTTTCTACTGAAGCGGTAATATTTGCTTTAAGTGCAATGGAACCGTTACATGCAGAACCAAATTGGGCCGTTTATTATCCATATTTATTACCTGAAGATGAAAGACCTCAATCTGCCGATGAATTAGCTGCATTTCCAAAACCAATGGAATTAGGTGGTGGTTCAGGAGGAGGATCTTCTGCAACTGGTATTACTGAAAAGTTTGATGAACTTCTCGCTAATGCTAAGATTGACCAGGCTCTTTTAGATCGTTTGGGTTCATCTATGCGTGATTTGAGTCATAATGCTGAGCAATTAAAAAGTGTTTCATCTGCAGCAACTGCTACCGATTCTTATGTAGCTAGTTTAGAAGCAGCTTCTAATAAAGTTTCTGCACTTTCTGAAGCATACGAAAGAGCATCAGTTTCTATTTCTGGTATGACATCATCGACCGCTGAGGGCGAATCATTTGGTGAGCAAATGCAGAAAGTATCGCAAAATCTAGCAGCATTAAATAATGTTTACGAGCTTCAATTACAAGGATCATCTGCACACTTAGAGGCAACTCAAGGTTTCCAGAAAAAGGTAGTTGAAATGATGGGTAATTTATCTGCATCTGCTGAAGATACTCTTTTATACCGTGAAAACATGGCTGTTTTAGCTCAAAACTTAACTGATTTGAATAATGTGTACGGCAACATGTTAAAAGCAATGAAAAGCTAATTTAACCAACAACCTAACTTAATAATTAACCTTAAAAACATAGATTATGGCTGGTGGTAAAGAAAGCCCAAGACAAAAGATGATTGGAATGATGTATTTAGTACTTACAGCGCTTCTTGCGTTGAATGTGTCTAAATCTGTTCTAGATGCATTTGTTGCAATTGAAGAAAATATTCAGAGGGGCAATATAATTCAAGTAGATAGAGGTGATATTTCAAAAAGAGATCTATCAACTGAAATGGCAGGATTGTTAGACGATGAAGCGGGTAAATCCAAAAAACTTAAAATCAAGGGGCTTTTAGAGATTGTTTCTAAAATTGATAAAGAAGCAGGCTCAATGATAAAATTTATTGATAGTATAAAACTTCATATTTTAGAAAAATCTGGTGAAAATATAAAGGCCGTTAAAGATAAAGACAAAAAAACAATTATTTGGAAAAGCTATAATCCAAATATTCCTTTAATGCCAACCAGAATGAATCTTGATGCTGTTCAAGCAAAAGATCAATTTGATGTTCCAATGCATGAAATTATAGGCGCTGATATTAAAAAATTAGAAACAGACAAAATAGGTATTAAACTATGGAAAAGGTATAACAATTTTCGAAATTTTATTACTGGCGCAGCTGGATCTTATAAAGACGGTGAGAATCAATATTTAGTTAAAGTAAAGGATATTAACACCTTTAAAAGCAATGCTGAGTTGGCTAAAGGAATTAAGGCAATGCTATTTGCTGCTGGTAATAAAATGAATAAAGAAGACGAGACTGCATTAACTAGTATTTATGAAGAATTAACCAAACAAGAACTTAATGATCACCACGAACAAGTAAATGTTCATTGGATATCTAAGACTTTTGATCACTCTCCTTTAGTTGCAGCTATAGCATCATTATCATCATTGCAAAATGAGATTTTAGTTGCTCGTGTAAAAGCAATTAATTTACTTAAAAGTAAGGTTACAACAGGTCAATACTCATTTAATAAAATACAAGAATTAGTAAGTGGACCCGGTGTAGCTTCTGCGGGAGAAACTATTGAATTGAAAGTAACTATGGCAGCTTATGATTCTGACAATAATCCTGATGTTACTGGTCCTGGTTCAATTTCTGTGGCAAATGGAATTGGAACAATAACGTTAAAAGCTCCTCAAGGTGGTGAAATGAACTTGAGTGGTACGGTTACTATTAAGGATAAATCTCAAGTTCCTACCACAAAACCGTGGTCTTGGAAGGTTAAAATAGTAGAGCAAGCAGGTGCAATGGAAATGCCAGAATTTAATATCTTATATAAAGGATATAACAATAAAATCATTGGTGTTGGATCCGGTGTTATTTCTTATACTTTGAATGGAAAGTCTGCTACAATGGTTGGGGGAAGACCTCAATTTATTATCAACCCAAGTTCATTAGGCCAAACTACCTTAACATTAATGGGAACGACGAAAGATGGTCAATCTGTTAAATTAGCTAGTAACACCTATGATGTAAAATTAATGCCAAGACCATCAGTTAAGTCTAAATCAATTTCTAAGTCATCTGGCGCTAAAATTCTAGTAGAATTACTTGGAAGTCCTATTAATATTGGATTTACAGTTCTGGGAGGTGAAGTTCTAGTAGGTGATGGTTTCCCTTTCAGAGGTGATTTTGCCCCTGCTGCAGCTGTTAAATCAATGAAATCAGGGAAGTCTGTTGGTGTAATCGTTCAAGTTAAAAATAATTTAACTGGAGAAGTTTATAACGTCGACGGTTCCTTGAAGGTTAATTAACTATTTTAACGATTGAATTATTTAAAGCTTAAGTTATGAAAAATGTATTTTTGATTATATGCTTAATAGGTTCAATAACAACCTTGTCGGCTCAAGGCTCAAATAATGATCCTTTCAAAGGTCCAATAAATATCTCTTCACAGGGCGTATTAGATGGTGTAGTACTTAAGGAGGAAGTCCCTTTGCGTTCGAAGGCAGAATATGAACATGTGCGTTTTTCAGACTACGTATGGTCAAAGCGTGTATTTTCTCGAATCGATGCACGAGAAAAGATTAACCATCCTCTTTTTTATCCATATGATTATTTCCTTGATGAATGGGCCCCCCCAATTAAAAGATCAGATATTGATAAGAAAGATTGGGTTAAACATCAAGAAAGATATTCGCTTTGGACTATAATCTTGCGACATATTATGCTGGGAGATCTTCACGTATTTGAAGTAGCGAACCCTGATTTTCCTACCATAGAAGATGGTTTTCAACTAAAATATCCTATTTATTCTTCAATGTCAAATGATCCTTTTTTCGAAGACATGAAGTATAGGAAAAAAATTAGCAGATTGATTAGTTACGGTGGTACAGGACCAAAATGGACATATGAAGATGGTAATGGCTTTACTGATTATTACCAAATTACTGATACCACCTTATCTTTTGATCAATGGTTTAATAACTATGCAAAAGATCCAAATATGGAGGTTATAACAAGGGAGCCAAAAGATGAACTTAAGCTTTCATTTGAAAGTGCTTTGGAATTAGGTTCTAGTTATCTTGCTAAAGCCGATGTTGTTAGTTTTATTTCTTCCCAAAGTATTAGTGCTTATAATATTAAAGAGGATTGGTTTTTTGATAAAGAGCGATCTGTTTTAGATAAACGTATTATAGCCATTGCTCCTGTAGGAAGATATAAACCAATAGAGGAAGATAACTCTTTGGCTGATTGGGAAGTAGCCGTTGAAGGCCTTAATAGGTTCAGAGATTTTGTGGCTGTAAATAAAAAAGGCGCTTTAGTTGCTACTGATCAGGGAGAATTTGATAAATATGATGGCCCAACAATTGAAAGAGAAATGTTTTGGTTGTATTTCCCAGAACTAAGAAATGTAATTGTAAATTACTTTGTTTACAATGAGAAATCAGATGCCCAATGGATGTCGTTTGATGATTTATTCTGGAAGCGTCGTTTTTCGGGTATGATCTACAAATCTTCCGATAAGTTTGATCGTGACTTAAACGATTATCGTTACGGGGTAGATGCTTTGTATGAAGCTGAAAAAATCAAAGAAGATATTCGGAAATGGGAACATGATGTTTGGAATTTCTAAGCAATTAAAAAGTTTATATAAACCCTGGCAAACGCCGGGGTTTTTTGTTTTATTTTTGTACCATGAAATGGATAGGTTCTCGAATTAGTTTTGTAGATCACCCCACTAAAACCACTGTTGTTATTGAGCCGGAAAAGAACTTTTGGGTAAATATGATGATGGGTGCTTGGTTGGCAATGTGGTATGTGGTTGGTTTTACACTGATTTGGGCGTTTTATACCTTGACTTTATCACAACAAGAACAAATAATTGTAATAGTATCCTTAGTTTTTTGGTTATACTATGCCTCTAGGGTTACTAAAGCATTTTTATGGTTGCAGTATGGTAAAGAAAAAATTAAAATGGATGAAGTGGGTATCCACATCAAAAAATCAATCGGTAATTATGGTAAATCAATAATTTATTATCACGAGAATATAAAGCAAATTAGCATCATTTTTCCTGAACCAAATTCAATACAAAGTGTTTGGGAATCATCGCCTTGGATAAATGGTGGTGAGCGTATTCATTTCGATTATTTAACTAAACAAGTTCGTTTCGGAAAAAAAATTAATCAAAAGGATGCAACAATATTACTCAATGTATTGATCAAGCGAAGTCGACAATTTATAAAAAAGTAACTATGTACGGAAAATTAAAGCATTATTTATCGGAGGAACTGGCTCAAATAGAGGCAAATGGTCTTTTGAAAAGAGAGCGCATCATTACCACACCGCAAGGGCCGCAAGTTTCTGTTTCTACAGGAGAAGAGGTGGTGATTATGTGTGCTAATAACTATTTGGGTTTATCCTCACATCCTGAAGTGATTCAAGCCTCTAAAGATGCCTTAGATTCGCATGGCTTTGGTATGTCTTCGGTGCGTTTTATTTGTGGAACTCAAGATATCCATAAGGAATTAGAGCGAAAAATTGCTGAATTCTATGGTACGGAGGATACTATTCTTTATGCTGCCGCTTTCGATGCCAATGGAGGATTATTTGAACCCTTGTTTAACGAGGAAGATGCCATCATCTCTGATGCATTGAACCACGCTTCTATTATTGATGGTGTTAGGTTGTGCAAGGCGCAGCGCTATCGCTATAACCATTCGGATATGGCAGATTTAGAGCTTCAACTTCAAAAAGCTCAAGCGCAAAGGCATCGTATTATTGTAACAGATGGTGTATTCTCAATGGATGGCGATATTGCATTAATGGATCAAATTTGTGCCTTAGCGAATAAATATGACGCACTCGTTATGACAGACGAATGTCATTCGGCAGGATTTATTGGTAAAACCGGAAGGGGTGTTCCTGAGCATTGTGGCGTAATGGATCGTGTTGATATTATTACAGGAACGCTAGGTAAAGCACTTGGTGGGGCAATGGGAGGCTATACTACTGGAAAGAAAGAAATAATTGAAATGCTTCGTCAACGCTCTCGCCCTTATTTATTCTCCAATTCACTAGCACCAGCTATAGTCGGCGCATCGCTGAAAGTATTTGAGATTCTATCAAAAAACACATCTCTAAGGGATAAATTGGAACAAAACACCCTTTATTTTAAAGATAAAATAGTTGCCGCAGGTTTCGACATTAAACCAGGTGATTCCCCAATAGTTCCAATTATGCTCTACGATGCAGCGCTTTCACAAACTTTCGCAAATGAATTACTAAACGAAGGGGTATATGCTATTGGTTTCTTTTATCCTGTTGTTGCAAAGGGGCAGGCTCGAATTCGGACGCAAGTTTCCGCTGCTCACTCTAAAGAAGATTTGGATAAAGCGATTGCTGCTTTCGTTAAGGTCGGAAAAAAATTAAATGTTATTTGAGTAATCAGCTTATTGTTTAAATATTCAACTTACTTTTGTAATATGATAAAGTGCAACGCGATAATTAAAGTGTTCTTTTTAACGTTGTTTTTAGTGCAATTAATTTCGGTTTGTTATCAATTCGAATGTAAATCAACCAGTATCAAGTTCGCAGATATTTCAACAGAAGAGGGGCTAGTCGACTTTTCATTAGAAGACAGTGAGGGTGAAGTTGGTACAGAATTTTATTTAATTGAAAATAAAAATTCACCATCGAATGATTTTGTTAGTGACGTTTATCAACAAACTATTTATTTGAGTCATAATAATCAAATACCAAAACCGGTATATTTAGAAATACCTTATTCCCCCCCAGAAAATAAAATTTAGATCAATTACCTAGTAGTTATTTAAATTTTATATCAATGAATCATTTTTTTAAAGCATGGCAAAAAGATTTGCCAGCAAGTATCGTAGTTTTTTTTGTGGCCTTACCATTATGCATAGGTCTTGGTTTAGCGTCAACATCCGTTCCTGGCATTCCAGGACTGCCTAGTCCGTTTGCTGGGATTTTGGCAGGGATTATTGGGGGAATTATTGTAGGTGCGATAAGTGGATCTAGCAAAGGTGTTTCAGGACCTGCAGCAGGTTTAATTACCATCGTTATCGGGGGAATCACTGTATTGGGAAGTTATCAAGGGTTTTTATTAGCGGTTGTTTTAGCGGGCATTATTCAATTAATAGCGGGCTTTCTGCGCTTTGGCTTAATTGCTAATTATTTCCCATCGGCGGTAATAAAAGGAATGTTGGCTTCGATTGGGATTATTTTAATTTTAAAACAAATGCCACATTTAATTGGATTTGATGCCGATTTCATAGGAGATGAAGCATTTATTCAAAAAGATGGCCATAATACATTAACTGAATTATTTTACGCGATCCAAAATTCAAATATCGGAGCCTTAATAATAGGTTTGATCTCATTAGCATTATTTATTGTGCTTGATTTATCATATGTTAAAAAAATTCGTTTTTTCTCACTCATTCCTGGGTCATTATTGGTCGTTGTTTTTGCAATTTTTATTAATCAATTATTTCTGACTTTTTCTCCTTCTATTGCTATAAAAGCATCTCATTTAGTTAAATTACCTGTATTAACGATGCCCTCTGATCTCTTTAATTATTTTATACATCCTGACTTTTCTTTTTTAAAAAATGTTGATTGCTATATTATTGCATTTACGCTTGCTATTGTCGGTAGTTTAGAAACCTTGTTAGGAGCAGAAGCTACAGATAAGTTAGATATCGAAAAAATGATTACTCCTACAAATAGAGAACTTAAAGCACAAGGTATTGGTAACATTCTATCTGGGTTAATCGGCGGACTGCCAATTACCCAAGTGGTAGTTAGAAGTTCGGCAAATATTAGTGGTGGTGGAAAGTCTAAATTGTCCACCATATTACATGGTTTTTGGCTTCTTCTCGCCGTATTATTTGTCGCTAAATGGCTAAATCTAATCCCACTTTCAGTCTTAGCTGCTTTATTGGTTTTTGTTGGATATAAACTCACCAAAATCAATTTATTTAGGGAGCAATATCAAAATGGTTTGGATCAATTTATTCCTTTTGTTTCCACCATTTTAGGCGTTTTATTTACCGATTTGTTAATTGGGATCGCTATTGGAATCGCAGTTTCCATGTTCTTTTTATTACGTAAAAACTTTAAAAATGATTATCGTAAAGAAATAAATGATGGGGTAATGGTATTATATCTTTCTGAAGACGTTTCCTTTTTGAATAAAGCAAGTATTAAAGCGGAATTAAATGATGTTCCTTCTAATTATATATTAAAAATTGATGGTACAGCATGTAAAAACATTGATTTTGATGTGCTTGAACTCATGAGAGAGTTTGTGTTGTATAAAGCGCCACAAAAAAATATTAGTGTAGAGTTAATAAATATCAAAGTCTAATAAAAAGTATTAATTTAATCGAATGAACATGGAAAATTTTTATAAGTCCTTGCTTGACAATAATAAGGTTTGGGTGTCTAAGAATTTAGAGAAGGACCCTGATTTTTTTAACCGATTAGCGAATGGTCAGCAACCACCTTTACTGTGGATTGGTTGTTCGGATAGCCGTGTGCCTGCGAATGAAATTATTGGTGCCCAACCTGGAGAAGTATTTGTGCACCGTAATATTGCAAATATGGTGATTCATACAGACATTAGTATGTTATCTGTATTAGATTATGCGGTAAATGTTTTAAACGTCAAGCATATCATCGTTTGTGGCCATTATGGATGTGGCGGCGTTCAAGCTGCAATGGGCAATAAGCATATTGGATTAATTGATAATTGGATTCGTCACATAAAAGATGTCTACAGACACCATGCAACTGAATTAAATTCTATTGATGGAGAAAAGGATCGTTTCAATCGTTTTGTTGAATTAAACGTAGTTGAACAAGTATTTGATTTGGCAAAAACCTCAATCGTACAAGGAATCTGGAAAAAAAAGAAAGAGTTACATATTCACGGATGGGTATACGATGTTGCTGATGGTCTAATTAATGATTTAGAGGTAACTATTAGAAATAATGAAACATTAGGAGAGGTGTACAAACTAGATATAATTTAATGTCTAGTTAGATTCAACTAATGTGATTGCCGCATGCGCTCCATCTGCTTTGGTGATCTCGCCGATTAAATGAGTGAGCCCATCAATTTTAGTTTGATTTAGCGTACCACTTGCGTATTTATTACCACTTAGTATGATCTTTAGTTCTATCTGACTATCTGCTTTGTTTACCATATTAAGCTCGTAAATTTCTTTTGGCTGAGTAATGAAAAAGAAGCTCCCAGTACTTTCTCCATTCAATAAATTAATACTTGCTTTTATTTCAAGTCCGTCTAGCTTTCCGTCAAAAGAAGTTGATTTTTGGGCATAGAAACTAAGTGAGGTCATCATTATCAGTGCAAAAGAGAGTAGGTTTTTCATGGTGTTTTTTTTAATAAAATTAATACATAATTGAGTATTCGCAATCATAACAGTAAAACATTTTAATGTTAAAAACAAATAATATCACTTTTGTCCTCCGCCCCGGTGGAAAAAATCGGACGTTATTTTCTTTGTTTTGATACAAAAGAACGGTTAACGCGCCTCTCGACTCCGCTCGATGCCCTTTGCCCTTTAAGTGAATCGAGCGGAGCCGAGAGACACTTCTGTCAAACGTCACACCGAAACGACAAGCGCTTTTCGGTATCGATTACGACTCGAACTTTTCTTCATCCTCACTTTGCCAATCGAGACAAAGAAAAAACGGATAGTAAGTATGGATGTTTTTGGGAAATCTCTATAATTTACCCACTTTATTTTAGTGTTTGATTTCCCCAAGTTTATTTGGATCATGCTTATGATGAAATAAGAGCGCAAAAAACACCGCTATAAACAATGCATACACAGCAAAACAAATCCAAATCCCACTCCAATCTTTGCTTCCATCAGGAAAGAGGAAATAGTGATCGATTAAAAATCCACTGGCAAGACTTCCTAAAATAGCACCAAAGCCGTTGGTCATCATCATAAATAAACCTTGCGCACTTGATCGTGTGCTTGGATCAACAGTTGAATCGACAAAAAGAGATCCCGAAATATTAAAAAAGTCGAAAGCCATTCCATAAACGATACAGGAAATAATAATCATCCAAAGACCATCAGCAGGATTCGCGTATGCTAATAAACCAAATCTCAAAACCCAAGCGATCATACTGATTAGCATCACCTTTTTTATTCCAAATCGATATAAGAAAAATGGAATGGCAAGTATAAAAAGTGTTTCCGAAATTTGGGAAATAGACATTATTATGGTCGAATATTTTACGGCAAATGAATCAGCATAGATAGGGATTTCCTTAAAGTGATCAAGGAATACATCACCATACATGTTCGTCAATTGAAGCGCGCCGCCCAATAGCAAAGAAAATAGAAAGAAGATGAGCATTTTATATGATGCTAGTAATTTGAAGGCGTCTAGACCAAGCACTTGAACCCAATTTCTGTTACTGCTTTTGTTTGGAGTAGGCGGACATTTGGGTAAACTCAATGAATAGCAAGCTAAGATTGCTGCGGCAATTCCAGCAAAGTAAAATTGATTAGCAGAGGCCTTATTTCCCGTTAAATTAGTTAGCCACATGGCTGCAATAAATCCGATGGTCCCCCAAACTCGAATGGGCGGGAATGTTTTTACAATGTCTAAGTTATACTTTGTTAATACGCTATAACTAATTGAATTAGAAATCGCGATCGTTGGCATATAGAAAAGCATTGCAAGTAAGATTACCCAGAAAAAAGTGAACGAATCATTGACAAATGGTAGTATCATTAAGCTAATACCTCCTAAGATATGTAGTAATGAAAATAAGCGTTCAGCATTCATGTAGCGATCGGCAACAATACCCATTAGACTGGGCATAAACACAGAAGAAATTCCCATCGTGGTAAAAATGGCACCGAATTCTGTTGCATCCCATTTTTTTGTAGAAAACCAATAATTTGCTATGGTAATTAACCAAGCTCCCCAAACAAAATATTGTAAAAAGATCATTATGATTAGTCTCAACTTAATCATTTTCGCAGCATTAGTTTCGATTAATTGAGAATTTTGACTCATCATTAGAAAGTTCTTTTGGCAATCTCATCCCTTAAACGCGATGCGATTTCATATTCTTCTCGCTCAATGGCCTCTTTAAGTTTATTTTGTAATTCCTCAATTGAATCGTTATCATCGCTATATACATCATGATTGAACGGATCATCTAATTCTAATTGTTCAATATTATCTTCGTCTGAGGAGTCATCATCCTCATCGAATTCGCCTAATTCTTTTGTATTACCTACTTCATCTAATACACTATTATAGGAATAGATTGGGCAGTTGAATCGAACACCAATTGCAATTGCATCTGATGTCCTTGAGTCGATTTCCGTCACTTCATTTTCTTTAATGCAAATTATCTTAGCATAAAAAACACCTTCATGAAATTTGTAAATGATTACTTCGGTAACCATCACGTTGTATGCTTCACAAAAAGATTTAAAGAGGTCGTGAGTTAATGGCCTATTAGGCGCCATTTTTTCTAGTTCGATCGCAATAGCTTGCGCTTCAAAACCACCGATAACAATGGGTAATTTTCTTTTACCAGACGCTTCAGACAAGGTAAGTACATAGGAGCCAGATTGCGTTTGACTATACGTAATGCCTGAAATTTCTAAGCGTATCTTTTTCATTCTATCAATTATACCTACGGATTAAAATTACAAAAAAAAGATTAATTATTTGAGGATTTGAATTTTTTTATTGCTTCAGTAAGTTTCGGAATAACATCAAAAGCATCGCCAATTACGCCATAGTCTGCTGCCTTAAAAAATGGCGCTTCACTATCCGTATTAACGACCACAATAACTTTAGAGCCATTTACTCCAGCTAAGTGTTGAATGGCACCGGAAATACCAATGGCGATGTATAAATTTGGACGAATAGCAACTCCAGTTTGGCCAACATGTTCATGGTGTGGTCTCCAACCGATATCGGCTACTGGTCTTGAGCATGCGGTGGCAGCTCCTAGGGCACTAGCAAGATTCTCAATCATCCCCCAATTTTCTGGCCCCTTCATTCCTCTTCCTGCCGACACTACTAATTCTGCTTCAGGCAAAGGAATATCGCCTTCTGGACGCTTAACCGAAATAACTTTTATTAACGCGGCACCTGCATCACCGTTAATTTCTTCCACTGGGCAATTTGAACCATTGAGTTCTGCAGGAATACTATTGGGTAAAAGGGATATAATTTTTACTGCGGATTTTACATGAACAAATCCCATAGCTTTACCAGAAAACACGTTTACTTTAATTGAACCATTTTCCTCAGGAAGCGCAATGGCTCCTGAAACTAATCCGGCTTTTAATTGAACGGATACTCTTGGTGCAACAGCTTTCCCGATTACATCATGAGAAAATAAAACCGTATCAGCAGAAAGCGAAAGGGCCAAGCTTGAAATTAAACGGCTTAGCTGCTGTGAATCACCACCAACTACTGACCGATCTACCTTAACGGAGGAAGCGCCATATTTTCCGAGTTGAGCCAAATCATCTTGGCTAGCTGCACCAGTAGTAATAACGACTACGTCGTTCGATAATTTACGGGCATAAGTTATTGTTTCTACTACCGATTTTGCAATCCCATTATTGGAGGAGATGTATACTAAGACCATTTATGTCAAATTTTAAATTAAATAACTTTTGCCTCTTGATGTAAAAGTCTTACTAGTTCATCCATATTAGAGGCGTCTATGATTTTTACGCTTGATTTCGCAGCAGGTGTAACAAACGATACGTATGAAGTAAGTTCTTCTACAGCAGTCGGTGAAATAATCTTTAATGGTTTTGTGCGAGCTGCCATTATGCCTCTCATATTTGGAATTCGTTGTTCAGCCATCCCTTTTGCACATGAAACCACTACAGGGATATTTACTTCAATAAGTTCAACTCCCCCGGCTATTTCTCTTTCAAGTTGAATGGTTTCACCATTAAGCTCTAATTTAGAGGCTAATGAAACGAAGGGTAAATCAAGCAGTTCGGCAATCATTCCGCCTACTTGAGAACCATTAAAATTAATGGTTTCTTTTCCCGTAAAAATCAAATCAAATCCTTCAGTTTTTGCAAAATCAGCAATTTGACTAGCGGTAAAGTAAGCATCTTTTGGATCTGCATCTACCCTAACAGCTGCATCAGCACCAATTGCCAATGCTTTACGCATAATCGCATCGTCGTTGGCTGAGCCTACAGTGATGATCGTAACTTCTCCACCAATCGTTTCTTTTATTTCTAAGGCACGAACTAAGGCATACCATTCATCATAAGGGTTAACAATATATTGTACGCCATTCTCATCAAACACTGTGTTTCCTTGAGAAAAAGCAATTTTTGAGGTGGTATCAGGTGCTTTACTGATGCAAACTAATATCTTCATATGATTGGATTAAAACTATTGCAAATTTACTTAAATATTTTTACTTGTTGCGCTTAAAAAACCTAGAAATATCCTTTTTAGCTTAGTAAATAGCTAAGGCTAAATAATAGGAGCGAAGCGAAAAATGTCGCTAAGGCAATTCGTTTTAATTCGGGGTCAAATTCTTTTGGCTGTTTCATTTTCGCTACCTTATTTAGGTGAAAAACAACGATGAGAATGGGTAAAAGACAGAAAAAGTATAGTGCCTTATTCTCGCTGTAACTAATCATGGTTATGAGTAAAATCCAGGTAAGAATACCCGTTAACATTAAGACAAAATGGTAATTTTTTGCCCCTAGGAAACCAAAGCGTACAGCTAAGGTAATTTTGTTGCTTTGTTTATCATTTTCTTGATCGCGCATATTATTCAAGTTAAGCACCCCTACACTCCATGAGCCGATACTGATGCTCCCCAGAAGGGTTAGGATATTTATGTTGAGGCCAAACAATCCATATGAGCCCATTACGCTAACTAGTCCAAAGAAAATAAAGACCATTAAATCACCCAAACCATGGTAGCCATATGCTTTTTTGCCAATGGTATACGTAATAGCGGCGATGACACAAAGCACAGCGAGGACCATATACATGAATAGCACTTGTTTTGAAAGGCTAATCGAGCAGTGATAAATTAAGAGTCCGGAAGAAATGATGGAAAGAACAGTAAAAAGTATTATCGCATACGTCATTATTTTTTTAGAAATAGCACCAGACTGAACGCTGCGAATTGGACCAACTCTATCCTTATTATCGGTTCCTTTAAGCGTATCACCTAAATCGTTTGCTAAATTTGAGGTGATTTGAAATAAGAGTGTTGTGCTAATGGCTCCCAAAAAAAGACCAAAGTCCCACTGGCCCTTGATTTTTGCTAATGCTAGG
>JBILCD010000292.1:0-2517 GCA_044353285.1 Crocinitomicaceae bacterium
TAATTTGGCGAAGCCTGAATAGCCATTTATAGTCAGCATCATCGCTTTAAAAGCATTCGTGTCATTTATTTCTTGAACACCAATGATATCCATGTCTAAAGCCTCTACAATTTTCCGGACAGAATCCATGGTATTTTGACCTGCTTTTGGGAAAGCTTCAATGTTCCAGGTCATAATGTCAAGGGTAGAATCAGAGCCAAATTGTAGATTTTCGATATTTTGGCAAAATGAAGCTGCTGAACTAAATAGGAAAAGGAGAAAGATATATTTCAAATCGAATATTTAGTTAAAGTTAAGAATAAATGATGAGCAGAAGCTTATATTTATTCTTGCTCTAATGAATAATCATAAATTGACTTGTACTATTTCCAATTGATAGAAAATAGCTTCCCGCATTTAAGTCGCTTGTATTGATTCGATTGCTGTATGGCACTGTTCCACTGCTTATTTTGTTGCCAATTAAATCGAATAGTTGATACGATTGATTTTCAAATCCGATAATTTGAAGGTATTCATTGCACGGATTTGGAGATATTGATAGCGTTTGCTCTTCTATTCCTCCAAGAAATTCTACACAGAAAGGCTCTTGGATCCATTCAAAAATAGCCTCAAATCCAATAAAAGTTGGGCTTGACGCCGAGTGGCTGCTTTCATCAATCAAAATATTGCTTTGTATGATTGAGTTTTCAATAATCGGATTTTCTACATTTGGATAACTGCAAAAGTTAAATAAGCCTGAAATTGAATCGGCATAGCTAATTGAAAAATGTTTTTGAAAAATAGTTTGATTTTTTATTCCATACATTGGACCATTACTTAACATTGTTATTCCAAAGGTATCCTGCTCTATGTTTTGGATATTCCCCCAGTGAAAAAAACTCTCATTTATGGCTGAACTTCCATTTTCGTTAAGTGAATAGGCATTCGATCCGAAGGAGCCACCTAACCAATACCAGTAATTGGCAGAATCAACTTTGCATAAGGGTTTTAAGGCATCTTCTTCAAAATTTGACATGGCGGAAGGTAAATTTAATTGCCGGATAAGTACGCCAGTACTATCAATTTGAACGAGATCAATTAGATCACCCGCATTTCCTCGATTTGCGATTACTAACGAGTTGTCTAGCGAAATGAGCTGTATGAAATTAGGTTGGTAGGGATCTTCGTATTTTTTCGACCATAAGATAGTTCCATTACTGTCTAATTTTGCGACGATTCCTGCTGAGATCCCTTGTTCTTGAACGCTACCGCAAACAAATAGCTTGTGATTGCTATCTGAAACAAGGTCATTCAATGTAAACCCAGCAACGGGCATACTGAACAAATTACTCCACAAACTATTTCCTGAAGGATCTAGCATTTCTATGATGGATTGATTTTGATTGACTCTCGAAGTTACAATCGCAATGTTGCCATTCGATAGGACGGTTATGTCTTTTATTTCTGAATCAACTCCACCAAAATTCGTGGTGTTTGTCCAAAGCATGTTACCGTTATGATCCACCAAGGTAACTAGGCTTTCCCAATATGCTTGTGCACTAAGTTCCATTAATTTTCTTCCACCAATTAAAAAAGTAGTATCCGAATATTTTTCAATGATGCTCAACTGGTTAAAACTTGATAGCGCGGATGCTAGAGCATATTGAACAGAGATTAAATTACCTGATGCGTCATATTTAGATAGAAATCCCCGGTCTTGTGTCGTTTTTCCGACCACAAATAATTCACCATTCGCATGATGGTACGAATCTTTTGCAATTAGTTCATTTAACTCACTATAATTACGTCGCACATAATCTTGTGCAGTAACTTTTAATAGCATGAAAAAAAAGAAACCCAGAATGATTTTTCGCATATGATTGATTATTATTTACTTAATTCTAGATCTAATATAACTATAATTTGCTTAATTCTGATTTTATGAAATCAATAAGCGATGCTAAGTGATCGGAGGAAAAGTCAAATTTAATATTGGCCGTTTTGTATATTTCCGGGATTGACTTAGAATATCCAAGGGATAAAGCCGCTTTGTAATCTTGAATTGTTTTCGGATAATTTTCAATGCTATTCTTCCAAATTCCCAAAGCACCTAATTGTGCTATGCCGTATTCAATGTAATAAAAAGGAACTTCAAATAAATGCAGCTGGCGTTGCCATGACGTATTGATTTGATCTTCAAAACCTGACCAATCAGTAAGACCCGTTCCATATTCTTTTGAAAGCGTTGCCCAGTAAGCGTGTCTTTCGGCGATGCTGTGATTGACATTTTCATAAATCCAATGTTGAAAGGCATCAATTTGCGCAATCCAAGGAAGTACTTTTAAAACGGATTCTAACTGGTCATTTTTTGCCCGCTTTAATTCTTCTTTATTCGGATAAAACTCCTCCCAATAAGGCATCGTTAACAGTTCCATCGACATGGAAGCTAATTCAGCGACTTCTGAAGGTAAATTTTTGAATCCTGTTAATTCGAGGTCCCTACTTAAAAAGGAATGTACGGCATGTCCACCCTCATGG
>JBILCD010000293.1:0-2505 GCA_044353285.1 Crocinitomicaceae bacterium
TCTTTTACCGTTTAGTACTATCGAATTTATTGGGCCAAAAAACAAAGCATCACTTTTACTTGATGGATTGTAGTATGCATCTAACAGACTTTTTTTTCGGCTTAACCGACCATTTTTCAAGATACAAACAGTATCAGAAACTCCTAAAATTTCTTGCCCATCATGAGAAACGATAACTATTGCAATCCCCTCTTTTTCTCTGATTTTAAGCAAATAATTCGTCAGTTTTATGCGCAATCTTCCATCAAGATGAGCAAAGGGTTCATCTAGGAGCAGCACCTTGGCTTTTTTTGCAACAGCCCGGGCAAGGGCAAGCCTTTGTTGCTCACCGCCTGAGAGCAAATGAGCTTTTTTTTGACGAAGGAGTTTTAATTCGAAAAGGCTAAGCATTTGCTCAACTCTTTGTTCACGTTGCGTATTTGGAAGATATAAAATTGATTCCCTAATATTTTCGTCTACAGTATGATAAATATCTAACTTAAAATCTTGATTAACCAACTCAATTCCTTTCGTTCCTGGAATTAAGCGCAGCGATGATTTCGGCTGTAATTGTCCATCTAGAAATACGTCACCGCTATCCTGATCTATTATCCCGGCCATGATTTTTAAAAGAGATGACTTACCAGCTCCACTTTTCCCAACTAAACCAATGATTTCAGACCCAACTATTGACAATGAAACATTGCTAAGGACAGGTTTTTCATAGCTTAATGATATTGAAGAAACGGCTAACATCAGGAACTAAGTTCTTTGGGAAATTCTTTTGTGGATATATAAATCCCAGGAACAGGATTGGCAAATGGTTCTAAATCCTTTAAGTATATCTTGACAATATATTGTTCCGCATTATTTGTCAATATTATTTTTTCAATCATTGATTCCGAAGCACCGACGAAACAAACGGGAGCATTTTCAGATACGATTTTAACTAAGCGCATTGCTGAAATTTCGAATTGAAAAGCATCACCATTTGCATAAGAACCTTGTAATTGGTATGATTCACTATGCAACTCCTCAACAGATAACACGGTAGAAGAAATTTGCAATTCATCTTCCCAATGATTTTTTACATTATCCGCAGAAGGCTTTCCATCATGTTTTTCATCCGCAATAGTTTGAGAAAAAAGCTCGTTTACTTGGTAACACAATACAACACATTTCATTTTTTACACTTTTGATAAAATTAATTTAAATTCATATAGAAAAATTTACATTTGCATAAACTTATGAAAATAACCATACTTGGCGGTTCCGGATTGATAGGAATGCACCTTATTAAGCAAGCTTGTGCAGACGATTACTTCACAAAAATTAATGTGATTGTAAGGCGGCCTTTAGCTTTTCAAGATCCAAAAATAAATGAACTTGTTATCAATTTTGATGACCTTTCATCAGTAATCAAGGGAACAATAGGGGACGCTTTAATTTGTACCTTAGGAACAACGAAAAAAAAGACACCCGATAAAAACTGCTATCGTAAAATCGATTTAACGTATGCGCTTATTTCAGCGAAAGGCGCTTTAGAAAATGGGCATAAACAGGTGCATTTGGTAAGTTCTATTGGAGCAAATGAAAAATCATCTGTTTTTTATCCTGCATTAAAAGGAGAAATAGAACGTTTAATTAGCGAACTTTCATATGATTCCACTTTTATTTATAGGCCATCGATATTAATTGGCAAGAGAGAAACGGCAAGACCACTTGAGTGGTTATCGCAACGAATTTCTTATGTAATTAATCCTCTTCTTTTAGGTGCTTTAAAGAAATACCGAAGTATTTCTGGTGAACAAGTTGCCAAGAAAATAATCAATGAACTTAAAAAAAATAAAATTGGGAAGCATTATTTCGAATCAAATGAATTGGAAACACCTTAATATTCAGTTTTTTAATCTAGGAAACTAAAAAAATACTATTATTGCAGAGATAAATTTCGGGCAGAAATTTACTCTGAAATACGAGAAGCATATAATATTTACTAATTTTAAAACATGAAAAAACACATCCATATTTTATTTGTTCTCTTTTTTTTACATTTAGGACAATCAGCATCAGCTCAAAAAGATAATGCAAGCTTAATAGATAAGGCTGCAACTAATCTGGCAGTGTCTAAAAGTATTGAGCTTTATACATTAGATCGAGTAAACGACGCATTATCACTACTTAAAAAAGCAGAGTTGAAAGATACTGTGAATTGGAAGATTCAATATTGGATGGGAAAATGTTTTTACGACATGGACAGTTATTATTCAGCAGAAGAATGCGCTATACGTGCACTTGAATTAATAAGCCGATCAGATGATGCTGATGCAGGTTTAAATGAGTTAATGGGGAATATCAACCAACGTCTTGGGAAGATCGACATTGCTGCAATGCATTTCAAAAAGACAGCACAAATTATGGGCGGTAAAGCAGCAAAGGATTACAACATCTTATTTTACATCGAACAATGTGAACTCGGCATGAGAGATGCTAAATCTGGCATAAAAAATATACGAAAGCCTTTGT
>JBILCD010000115.1:0-7792 GCA_044353285.1 Crocinitomicaceae bacterium
TAAAACACCCAATTTTTTACCAGGGTTAACTTTTTTTAGACCACTTATTGTTCCACCAGCAGAAGCATGATCGCCAGAAATGATGAAAGGAAATTGTGCTGCATTTTTTTGACGTGCCAACTCCTGCTCCATGCAATTGAATACCTTTTGCATTCCATCAATGCGCTTCGCTTTACGGTAAGGAGATGCTGTGTCTAATAATTGATTCCAATCGCTCAAAATAATAGGCGGATAATTGTCAAAGAAAGGACTGTTTACCTCACGTGCTGCAGCTAAAATAGCAGCCGGACCAAGGGAAGAACCACGTGTTCCAGCTCCAATTTCGGAAGGATTAAAAATGAATTGAATTTTTTTAGGCATAAATAGGATGGCTAGTTTTAGCGCTGTAAAGGTAAGGATTTTGCGAGAAATAAAATGCGAACGAAAGAATAGAATACGCACCTTTTTATTTACATTTGTGCACGAAGACTGTGCAAATGAATCATTTTGGTATTCATTAAGCACTGATTATCAATTTTTAAATGATAAAATGACAAGGGTCTTCGCTACATGGGGATGTAGCTCAGTTGGCTAGAGTGCTTGACTGGCAGTCAAGAGGTCGTGGGTTCGAATCCCATCTTCTCCACAAAAAAAGGAAGCTTGTGCTTCCTTTTTTTTAATAACATGAATTAACGTTAATATTTCGAAGCTGTGAAATTAAAAATAGTAGTGGTATTCATCATTCTTGCAACAAGAATTAATGCCAATGTAAGATTTGTAAGAGTTGTATTTAATGGGAATGCGGCAACCGAAGCCACCATCATTTGGGATCAAGTAGAAGGAGAGTTTAACGGTTTTTATTTAGACACCATTGATCCTAGTGCAAATCGTTTTGTTAATCGCTATCCACTTTCATCTTCTAATCACATGCGAGGTATGAAAAATATGATTGTCCGAATACAAGACTTGATTCCAAATACGATTTACTATTTTTTAATTAGAGATAGCAAGGGCTTAAGTAAATTATATCATTTCAGAACAGCCCCAAATCGACCAGATATTCCACTTTCCTTTATTGCTGGTGGCGATTCGCGTGACAATCGACCAGTTCGAATAAAAGCGAACAAACTAGTACCTAAACTACAGGTTAATGCTGTACTCTTTAATGGCGATTTTATTGGTTTAGACGTTGAAAAACAATGGTTAGAATGGTTTATTGATTGGGAAAATACCATTGCTGCTGATGGGCGTATAACACCAATGATGGTCACACGAGGAAACCATGAGATGAGCAATAAAGTTGTTTATAAATTATTTGATGTTCCAAATCGACGATTATATTATTCTACGACTTTTGGAGGAGATCTATTACACATTGTTTCCCTTAATTCAGAAATACTAAAAATTGGTAGGCAGAAGCTTTTTCTGCGCATTTCCTTGGCTAAACATAAAGATTACAAATGGCAAATTGCCCAATACCATCGACCTGTTAGAGCACACGTTAAAGAAAAAAAAGAAATGGAAACTCAGTATAAAAATTTCGTACCACTCTTCGAAAAATATAAAAATTTACCCCTTTGCTTAGAAAATGACTCGCACACCTGCAAAGTAACTTGGCCCATTGTAAGCAGTAAAGCAGAAGGATCATCTGAAGGCTTTATTAGAGATGATAAAAACGGAATTGTCTATGCTGGCGAAGGATGTTGGGGAGCGCCACTGCGAGCTGCTGACGACCAAAAACCATGGACAAGAGATGCTGGCGCTGTTAATCAGTTTAATTGGATTTTTGTTTCCCAAGAAAAAATTGAACTCAGAACCGTATTGTATGAAAATGAAGCAGAGATCCCTAGCCTTAATTATAGAGAAAGATTTTCTGTTCCTGTAGGCATGAAACTTTTTGGGCCAAACAACGGGACCTTAGTAGAGATCCTTCCTAAAAAGTAGGTTTAATTATTTTTATCAACAAAATCACCCTTTTCGATCTATCAGTGCACTAAATTTATTAAATTTGCTCCATGAGTGATTTTGTTGTTTCTGCCCGAAAATATAGACCACAGACCTTTGATACCGTAGTTGGACAAAAGTCTATTTCAGGCACCCTAAAAAGCGCCATAAAGAACAATCACTTAGCACAGGCTTTTTTATTTTGTGGATCTCGAGGAGTAGGTAAAACAACGATTGCACGAATTCTAGCGAAGACCATTAATTGCTTTCAGCCAACCGAAAACATAGAGGCGTGTGATACGTGTGAGTCATGTGTATCCTTTAACACAGGCAATTCATTAAGTATTTTTGAATTGGATGCCGCTTCAAATAGTGGGATCGAAGATATGAGGGCGTTGATTGAACAAGTGAGGATTCTTCCACAACTTGGTAAATACAAAGTGTACATATTGGATGAGGTTCATGGATTATCTTCTTCTGCATTCAACGCTTTTCTAAAAACCTTAGAGGAGCCACCAAAGCACGCCATCTTTATTTTAGCGACCACTGAAAAACATAAAGTTATCCCTACGATTTTATCGCGATGCCAAATTTTTGATTTTGAGCGAATTCGCGTGAAAGATATTTCAGATCATCTTGGCGAAATTGCGGTAAAAGAAGGTGTAACTGCTGAACCTGAGGCACTTCACCTAATCGCTATGAAATCAGACGGCGCTTTACGCGACGCACTTTCAATTTTTGATCAAGTGGTGAGTTTTTGTGGAAATACAGTAACGTTTCAAGACGTTATTAAAAATCTTCATGTGCTAGATTATGATTATTACTTTAAACTAATCGATTATTTTATGGCGGAAGATATTTCTTCCTCCCTACTCCTGTATAATGAGATTCTTGAGCACGGATTTGACGGGCAATTATTTTTAGTAGGCCTATCCGATCACTTTAGAAGCTTATTAATTTGTAAAGATTCCAGAACTCTTTCGCTATTGGAAGTCCCTGAAAGTGTAAAAGAACGCTTTAACGAGCAAGCAAAACCTTGGGAAGCGAATCAGATAATGCGTGCTTTGTATGCGATAAGTAAAGCAGATGTGGAATACAAACAATCCAAAAATCACCGCTTACTTGTTGAAATAACCCTCATGCAGATGTGTTCTTTACAGCAAGAGCTCGAAAAAAAAAAGGCTTAACTGAGCCCATATCCATTCTTCCTTTTGCAGCACAAATTCCAGGCAAACCTGCTGAGAATAATAATCAAAAACCGATTCCAAAAGAAGCGGAAAACGATCTAAAAAGTAAAGTTCAAGAAAGCCCTAGCGCATATACTACTCCTCCCAAACCAACCAAATTAATCAGTATTCAAGATTTACTTGCGGAAGAAAAGGAAAAGAAACGAAGAGCACTAGAAGACCAAGCCAGAGATGACTTTAGCCACGATCAACTCATCATTATTTGGAAAAAATATGCCTTCGAAATGAGAGAACAAGGAAAAGATACCTTCTTTCATGCCCTTACCAAACGAGACCCTACCTTTATCAGCCAAGAAAAAATTGAGCTAATACTTGAAAATAATATACAAGTAGAATATATTCGTCCACTTTTAGATGATTTCATTAATTTCCTAAGAAGCAACCTTAATAATTACTTCATAGAAATAGAATTCACCCTGAATACCACTGATTTACCTGATACTAAACCACTAACAGGAAAAGATAAATTTAAATCGATGGCCAGTAAAAATCCAAATTTAATGATTCTAAAAAACACCTTTAATCTCGACATCGACTATTAATTACTCATCTATAATTTCCTTTTCCCTTGCGACTACAATATGTTGATCACAGCCGTAAAAAATCAATCGATACTTTTCTAAAAGAATGGGAAAATAGTGAAGAAACAATTACTGTTAATACTTCAGGTTCAACAGGTAAACCAAAGCTAATTAAACTAAAAAAAGAGCACGTGCTCATCAGTGCTAAAAAGACCTTAGCACAACTTTCCATACCAACTTCTTCGACTTTCCACTTAGGACTTTCAACAAAAACCATTGCAGGAAAAATGATGATTATTCGCGCATTAGCCAATAATTCCAAATTACTAATTGGTAACGTCAGTTCAGACACCTTAAACTCAATTAATGAGGATGTTCATTTTAGCGCTTTGGTGCCCCTTCAATTGCAACATTACCTTGAACAAACTCCAAGAACTTTGGTGGACACTATCCTTGTTGGGGGGGCCATGCTGAGCATAAATTTAGAACAACTCGCTGCCAACTACCCGAAGAGAATTTATCAAAGCTACGGAATGACAGAAACTATTTCTCATGTTGCCTTACGAAGAATCCAAAAGGAAATAAGTACAAGTTACCATGCGCTACCCGGAATAGAATTTTCAAGAAACGATGCCAATGAATTAATCATTCATTACCCAGAAATAAACCCCTTGCCTATTTTAACTACTGATGTCGTCGAGCTTAAAGACCCATATACTTTTAGTTGGCTTGGTCGTTCTGATTTTTGCATTAATACAGGCGGAATAAAGCTATTTCCTGAAACTATTGAAAGTCAATTAACCAATCTCATTCCATATCCAATAATGATTACTAGTCTTCCGGATGATCGTTTGGGAAGTATTTTGGTGCTATTAATTGAAACGAACGATTCACCATCATTTTCAAAAGACATGTTTAGTGATATCCTAGGAACATTCGAAATTCCGAAATATTTTCAAGTCCTCCAGTCTTTTGCAAAGACAGAAAATGGAAAAATAAATCGTACATTAACCGAGGAAAAAATAAGCCCAGATGCTTGGAGAAAAATATTATAAAATACTAGGTCTCGAGAGTTCAGCAAGCGATTCTGAGGTCAAGAAAAAATTCAGAGAACTGGCAAAGAAATACCATCCTGATAAAAACCCATCAGAAAATTCGAATGCTCGATTCCAAGAAATACAAGACGCATATGAGCGTATAATTAAGCGTAAATTTGAACAGCCTGCAGATCAAAAGACACCAACCCCGAAATCAAAAGAACAGCAATTCCAGGAGAATGCACGAAAAAGAGCAGAGCAACTAAAAAAACAAGAAGCTGAAGACGAAAAAGAATTTTATAACTCATTTCGTTTTGGATGGAGGAGAAAATGCCTCATAACGATTGCACTTTTCGGCGGTCTGTGTTTAATCGGTATTATAATCGACGATTTTTTACCACTAAAAAAAACAATAGTAACCGTAGAACAATTTTCAACGAAACCGTCCAAAAGCATTAATGATCAATATGTATATTCAGTGAAATTTAAGAACTACCCGTCCTTGTGGTTAAATTATCAAAACATCAATCAATTAGACAATTTACCTGAGCTTATTTTGGCAAAAACAGTTATTTTTCACCAACCGGTCTATATTTTTAATCCATCAAGTCAAATACGTTCAGATGTACATTTCACCTTTTATTGGGCACAAATTATCGTTATTATATTTACCTTACTACCTATTGTTGTTTGTTTTTACAAGCGCAACGATCTTTTTTTTATTCTAGGAAACTATCTATCCCTTTCAATTTCAGCAGCTTTGCTCCTGATTTTCTTACTCAATGACCTAAAAATAATTCATCTTTTAACCCTAGGATTCTACTAAATGACAAAAAAAGAAAAAGCTATTTATATCATAAGAGAATTGGAAAAGCAATACCCAGAAACGCCAATTCCATTAGACCATAGCGATACCTATACGCTCTTGATAGCCGTTTTACTTTCTGCACAATGCACAGATGCGCGTGTAAACCTAATTACGCCTCTATTATTTGCCAAAGCGAAGACGCCACAAGATATGATATTGCTAAGCCCCGCTGAAATTCGAGAAATCATAAGACCCTGCGGTCTTTCACCGAAAAAATCAAGTGCGATCTTCGAATTATCAGGCATTTTAATCGACAAACACCAAGGTCAAGTTCCGGCATCCTTTGAAGCACTTGAGGCCCTGCCAGGCGTTGGACATAAAACAGCATCTGTCGTTATGTCGCAAGCATTTGGCGTACCCGCTTTCCCAGTTGACACACACATACATCGATTACTGACCCGTTGGGGAATTGCAAGCGGAAAAAACGTGATTGAAACCGAGCAGCAAGCAAAAAAATATTTCCCTATTGAAAAATGGAATACCCTTCACCTACAAATCATTTTTTATGGTAGAGAATTTTCGCCGGCTAGAAGTCCGAAAAAAGAACTTGATTACATAACCTCAAGCATTGGCACTAAGAAAGCACTTCAAGAATTAAAATAAAATATTAACAATAGTTAATAATAAAAAGTCATAACTTTTCATTAAGTTTGAAGTTGCGTCATTCGATGCTTAGCACAATTCATTACTTTTGCTTTATGGATAATATAGAAAATAACCGCAAACCTAACGTTCGAATTAAGAACCCTTCTGTACTTACCGGAGATATTGGTAAAATACCACCTCAGGCAATGGATATTGAGCAGGTGGTGCTAGGTGCTATGATGCTAGAAAAAGAAGCTTTAAATGAAACGATTAACATTCTTTCAAAAGAGTGTTTCTATGATCCACGCCACCAATTCATTTATGCTGCAATGCATGAATTATTTGCTAACACAAAACCTGTTGATTTAATAACAGTAACCAATAGATTACAAAAAAATGGGGAATTAGAAGCAGCCGGTGGTGTTGCGTATATTTCACAATTAACCAATCGAGTAGCTTCATCAGCGCACATTGAATTTCACGCTAGAATATTAGCTGAAAAATTTATTAAGCGTGAATTAATTAAAGTTAGCAGCGAAATTATTCGCGATTCATTTGATGAGACAACAGATGTATTTGATTTACTCAATAAAGCGGAAGCCAACTTATTTCAGATCGGCGAATCAAATATGACCAAGCAAGCCTCTTCAATGGAAAGCAATGTCGGTCTTGCTATTGCAGAAATTGAAAAGGCACGCAATAATCCAGATGGTATTTCAGGAACACCCAGTGGGTTTAATGATTTAGATAAAATTACCTCAGGATGGCAAAAATCTGATATGATTGTAATCGCTGCGCGTCCAGGTATGGGAAAAACAGCACTCGTGCTCTCTATGGCAAGGAATACTGCTGTTGATTACAACATGGGAGTTGCCGTTTTCTCATTGGAAATGTCGGCGGTACAATTGGTAAAAAGATTAATTGCAGGCGAGGCTCGAATTGATTCTGAAAAACTAAGAAAAGGTAATTTGGCAGACCATGAATTTCAACAATTGCATAGCCGTATAACAAAACTATCAGCAGCACCGATATTTATTGATGACACTCCCGCAATTAGCATATTTGATTTTCGGGCAAAATGTAGACGACTCAAAGCCCAGCATGATATCCAATTAGTAATCATTGATTACCTTCAATTAATGTCAGCGAAAGACGGAAAAGGGTCAGGAAATCGAGAACAAGAAATATCAAATATCTCTCGTTCCATTAAAGAAATTGCTAAAGAACTAAACATTCCAATCATCGCTCTTGCGCAGTTAAGTCGTTCAGTAGAACAACGAGGTGGTGATAAGAAACCAATCTTATCTGATTTACGAGAGTCTGGTGCTATCGAACAAGATGCGGATATTGTATCATTCATCTACCGTCCTGATTACTATGGAATTGTTAAAGATGATGATGGAAATTCAAACCATGGCATAGGAGAAATTATCATCGCAAAGCACCGTAATGGAAAAACAGGACGGGTTAGGTTACGTTTTGTACCTGAGTATGCTCGTTTTGAAAATCTAGGGGAATCAAATGACTTTAATGATTTACAAAGCAATAATAGCTTTGATGATGAAACTAATTCATACACAATGCCTAGCAAAATGAAAATGGAAAATGACA
>JBILCD010000116.1:0-7771 GCA_044353285.1 Crocinitomicaceae bacterium
TTGCTGAACCATTCAATTGGCTTGTCGCTCCGATGCACAAGGAGGAATTCCCTGTTACGGTTGGCAATGCATTAACAGTAACTTGGATGGTTGTCGAACATACATTGATATTGGTATAGGTAATGGTTGTAATTCCGGCTGATATACCTGTTACCACTCCTAGATTGGAAACTGTCGCTACCGATGGTGCAGAAGAGATCCAAGCATTGGATACAGCAGCTGTTCCATTACCAGTAAGAGTTAAGGCACTTCCTACGCAAAGGGTGGTATTTCCGGTAATGGTTGGGTTTGCATATACCGCTACCAAAGCGGTAACTTGGCAGCCATTGCTATTCGTATAAGTAATCGTTGCGTTTCCTGCGGTAACTGCTGTTACCAATCCACTTGCAGAAATAGTGGCTACTCCTGTATTACTTGAAATCCAAGGGGTATTGGTCGCAGCGGATGCACTTCCTGTTAATTGGGAAGTAGCATTAACACAGAGCGTCAAGTTTCCTGAAATGCTTGGGTTGGCATTTACTTGAACCAAAACAGTTTTAATACACCCTAGATCGCTTGTGTAGGTGATGGTAGTTTGACCTGGGGCTAACGCAGTAATGACTCCAAGATTGGTTACTGATGCTATCAGTGGAGCACTTGAACTCCATGGAGTAGATGTATTGGGAGTACCCGACCCAATTAGGTTGTTGGTTTGTCCAACACACAAGGGAATATTTCCGGAAATTGTTGGATTCGCATTCACTGTGATGGTTAGTGAAGTACTACATCCGGCGAGATTCGTATAGGTAATGTTTGAGGTCCCTGCACTGAGTCCGGTAATCAGCCCTGAACTTGAAATACTTGCCACACTTGTAATACTTGAAACCCATGGATTATTAGCGGCTGCTGTTCCATTGCCATTTAATTGAAGTGTACCGTTTAAACACAATGCGTTTGAACCTGTAATAATTGGATTTGCATTCACAGTAACAGTAGTACTTGCATTACATCCAAAATTATTCGTGTAGGTAACCGAAATTGTTCCTGCTGAAACTCCAGTAACTACTCCTAATGAGGAAACAGTCGCGACACTGTTGTTTGAACTTAACCAAGCTGCTGCAGTGCCTGAACCCGTTAATGTAATGGTGTTATTAACACATACTGAATTTAGACCGGTTATGGTAGGAATTGGATTAACAGATATGTTAACAGTGTTCGAACATCCGGTATTAGTAACGTAGGTAATGGTTGAGTTTCCTACGGAAATCCCAGAAACTTGGCCCGTTGCATTTACCGTGGCAACTGAGAGATCACTTGAAGTCCAACTCGCTGCAGTACCGGATCCGTTTAATTGAACAGTTGATCCAACACAAACTGCACTCGGCCCTGTAATTACGGGGAAAGCTACTACATTAACAGTAACAGAATTACTACAACCAAGCGAATTCGTGTACGTAATTTGTGCGGTGCCAATTGATAGTGCGGATACGAGACCGGTTGCTGAAATCGTTGCAACACCCGTATTATTTGATACCCAAGCATTATTGTTGGCTGCTGTTGCTGTACCCGTCAACTGTGATTGCGCATTCACACAAATGTCAGTTCCTCCGGATATAATTGGTAAGGGATTGACTAAAACTGTGGTGTTTTGTGATGCGCTACATCCTGTAGTGGCATTGGTAGCGGTAACGGTATAGTTTGTAGTTGATCCCGGACTGACAGTTACACTCGAAGAAGGAACAGCGTTTACAGCGTATACAGGTGAAGTATTCCAAACATAATTGTAATTATTCGGTGTGCTAGTGGCTGTAATACTTGCAGATTGGCCGGCACATAAGGTGGGTGGATTGGATAAGGAAAAAGTGGGCGTTGCAAATACAGTAATAGGAAAAGTTCCCGTACACCCGGTTGAAGATGTGTAGGTAATTATCGCTGACGGCGACGTCGTTCCGGGAGATACTGCTGTTGCAACACCACTTGCGTTTACCGAAACATTTGCACTGTTGCTACTCCAAGCATTGCCAGAGGCGGGCGGTTGATTGTTAGAAATGCTCAATTGCTGGGTGGCACCGGTACACATTTGTTGGTTACCAGTAATGATTGGACTTGGATTGATGAAGTTTATAGTCTCTTGACTTGAATTTACGCACCCGTTATTATCGGTTATAATGATTGCATAAGTTCCTGGCGTCAATGGTGGATAAGGGGCTGTTTGCGGAATGGTGTAATTTAAAAATCCTGGATATTGTATTTCAATTCCTGCAGGATTATTAATAGCTGCTCCAGTTAACTGCCATGATATGTTAAAACCTACATTGGATGGAGTTCCATCTTGACCGTTTAATCCACCCACTACAATTGAGCCGGCACCTGTGGCACAAGTCGCGTTGGTAGTTGTAATAACGGGTATAATTGGCGGGGGCTGGGTTATAATTTGGGTGGTGGTGCTCGTGCAACCATTCCTATCGGCTACCGAAATTTGATATGTTCCAGCAGCTAGGTTTAACATTGTATAGCTGAAAGGAGCGCTCGGCATCTCTGGTGGGCAAGCAAGTAAAAAGTTCGCAGGAGGAGGGGTTGGTCCTGACCAAGTCAAACTATATCCACGACAGGGGTCGTTGAGGTTCCCTGTATATCCACCGCTTGGAGTAACTAAAATACTTCCGGTAGTTTGACCATTACATAAGATAGTATTGTTTATTGTAGCAGAGACATTTATTTGACTATTATCAACGAGACTTGCACCGCCTGAAGCACATATGTCATTTGGTCCAAAGTTTAAATTTTGAGAAACCTCAACTGAATATGACTGGCCATTGGGTAATGCTGGAAGATTTAAGAAAGTGTATGTTAATCCATTAATAAGAATAGATGTTTGAATAACCGCGCCTAATGGATTCAATAATCGAAAATAAACGTTATTTGGACAACCACAGAATGAATTGACAGTTACCTGCAATGAACCATTTGTTTGCCCGTTACATGAAGGAGAATTGGCAGAAATTGTTACATTACACTGCTGCCCTAAAACCTTCCCTCCTACAAACAACAAAAAGATGCAAAGAAGTATTTTTATTTTAGAAACAAATTGGTGTAATACCATTGACACTATGTTGATATTCTCTATGTTATTTAGATTTTACAAATGTACCACAGAATTTTGTTGAAAGCTATTTAAATTGGGTTATTTTACGGTTAATAAAAGAATTACCCTATCTTCCCCGATTTTATATCATGAAAAAATTGCTTTGTCCTAAATTCGGTCTTTCCTCAGGGGATTTCGACTTTATTAGCCAAAATCTCCACTTGGGTGGGCCCACTTGGGATCGAACCCGAGACCTTAATAATGTAATAAAAAAAAAGTCCCATTAAGGGACTTTGGGATCCCGAAGTTTCGGGAGAAGTCACGGGATCGAACCCGAGACTTTAATAATGTGAAACAAAAAAGTCCCGTTAAGGGACTTTGGGATCCCGAAGTTTCGGGAGAAGTCACGGGATCGAACCCGAGACTTTAATAATGTGAAACAAAAAAGTCCCATTAAGGGACTTTGGGAGGGAGACGGGTCTCGAACCCGCGACCTTCGGTACCACAAACCGACGCTCTAACCAACTGAGCTACAACCTCCATTATTGTGGCGACAAATATACTAATTTTACCGGAATATAACACAAGAAAGATCTCAATTTTTAATATCCTTGGTACGGAGTAGCGCTTAGTAACCATTAAATTATTAAAAAATAAAGACAAAATAAAAGCGTTAAGCCTTACCTTTGTTTTCATATGAAATGGTTTTTCCTATTAATCCTATCGCTATTATCGCTGCGTGGTATCGCCCAACAAAGAACAATTGTTGGAAGCTGTGTCGACAAACGAGGTGAGCCATTAGAAAACGTAAGAGTACAGATTAATACACGTCCTAGCCAAGAAGCAATAAGCGATTCATTGGGCAACTATTTATTTTATACAGAACAAATCGACACCCTAAAAATAGTTCTTACAATTGATGAATATCGGGAAGTTCGAATGCTCTACATGGGGCGTTCAAGCAAGTTAAAATATCAAATAGAAGCGGTGAAATTTCCAATACAGCAAGTCAAAACAATCAATATAATTTCCAATAAAGATGACCCTTTTGAACTTACTCGACTGGCTCCTTTTGATCCGCAAAGAATAACAGGTAGCGTAGAACGAACCTTGACCTTAATAACAGCAGCCGTTTCCAACAATGAACTCACCACAAACTATAACGTTAGAGGGGGGAACTACGACGAGAATTTAGTGTATGTAAATGGTTTCTTAGTTTATCGTCCGTTTTTAACGAGAAGTGGACAACAAGAAGGCATGAGCTTTATTCATTCTGCACTCGTTGAATCAGTAAAATTTTCAGGCGGCGGATTTGACGCAGTGTATGGCGACAAACTAAGTTCTGTTTTAGATATCGAATATAAGACACCCAAAAGTACCAAAGCATCAGCACTACTATCTTTACAAGGAACAGAGGCCCATGTAGAACAAGCTGTTTCAAAAAAGTTCAATTATCTTGTTGGGGCACGATACCGATCAAATGGCTACCTACTTAATTCCTTGCCCACAAAAGGTGCCTACAATCCAGTTTTTATGGATGCGCAGGTGCTTACTAACTTCCAAATTCATCCGAAAATCACCTGGTCAATACTGGGCCATTTTTCCTCCAATGATTATCAATTTAGCCCACAAACCGCTGTAACTGACTTTGGAACTGCCAATGAAGCATATTCCTTTAGGATCTACTTCGATGGTAGAGAAAGTACTCGTTTTCAAACCATGATGGGTGGAACCTCCCTAAAATTCCAAGCCTCAAAGAAAACGGATTTAGACTTCTATGCCACAGTGTTTAACTCAAATGAAAAGGAGTATTTTGATATTCAAGGGCAATATTATATCAACGAATTGGAAATGGATCCCTCCAAAGAAACCTATGGTGATTCAATCGCAGTGTTAGGAATTGGAACCTTTTTAAACCATGCAAGAAATCAGTTAGATGCTACAATCACCTCTGTCTATCATCAAGGTGAGCATCGTTTTAAAGCCAATTACAGTGATTTTGAAAAAACAAAATTCATTACCTCTACCTTAAAATGGGGGGTAAATTACCAACACGATGAATTCAATGATGTACTCAGTGAATGGAAAATGATTGATTCAGCAGGATACAGTGTGCCGCAGGGAACTCCAAACCAAGTTGAATTATTTGAAACCATTAAAAGTAATCTAAACCTAAGTGGTGAGCGCTTTACAGGATTTACCCAATGGAATATGAGTAGAACAAATACCCTGCGTAATTATAAGGTAAGTATCCTTAAAAAAACTAAAGTCTTGGGTATCAAGAAACAAGTCTTATATCAAGATACCCTCAGCGAATCCTTGAAAAAATTTGCTTTAAGTATTGGATTACGAAGTGGATATACCACCGTTAACAATGAATTTTACCTCACTCCGAGAGCGGCAATAATTTTTTATCCGCGAAACTATATGGTGAATAATGGGCGTATCGCTAGAAGAAATATAAGTTATCGATTATCGTCTGGCCTTTATTACCAGCCTCCTTTTTATCGTGAATTTAGAACCTTAGAAGGCTCCTTAAATACACAGGTGAAGTCCCAAAAATCATTGCATGTGGTTGCAGGCACCGAATTATTGTTTTCAATGTGGGACAGAGAGCAGCCCTTTAAGCTTTCCGGAGAATTATTTTACAAGTATTTATGGGATGTCAATCCCTATGAGATTGAGAATGTTCGCACGCGTTACTATGCCGATAACAATGCCGTTGCATATGCCTATGGTTTCGATGTAAACATTCATGGGGAATTTGTAGAGGGAATTGAATCTTTTTTTAAGCTTGGCATACTCTCCACCAAAGAAAATTTGAAAGACGATTCCTATAAAGAATACTATAATGCAGCAGGAGATAAAATTATTTTTGGCTACAGTAATGATCAAATAATTACCGATAGCGCAACATTCTTCCCCGGTTTCATCCCTCGTCCGACAGATCAATTATTTAATTTTGGTGCCTTGGTGCAAGACAAGATGCCTGGCCTTGAGAATTTTACCGTTCAAATGGGAATGCAATTTTCTACTGGATTGCCCTATGGTCCACCCGACAGAACACGATACAAAGACACCCTGCGGCTGAAAAGTTATTTTAGAGTCGATTTAGGATTGGCATACGATCTTATTTCCGACAATAAAACCAGAAAAGACAACTTTTGGGGAAGAAATTTTTCTGACGCACTGATTTCATTAGAGATCTTCAACCTCCTTGGAATTAATAACGTACTATCGAAACAATGGATTCAAGATGTTCAAGGAAAATACTACGCCATACCAAACTACCTAACTCAGCGCAGAATTAACCTTAAATTTATTTGTAAAATCCGTTAATTTAAGGCGTTAGGAGCAAAAAGAAACTTATTGGGATGCACCAATTCTGTCTTCACCGCATACATCACAATCCCAGCTGTATTTCGAACACCTAATTTGCCCATGATGTTTTTCCGGTGAGTATTTATGGTATGTGTACTTAAAAATAATAAATCTGCAATTTGAATATTAGTTAAGCCTTCTGCGATCAACTTAATAATCTCCGTTTCACGTTCAGTTAAAATGACAGCTTCACAGGTAAAACCATCGACATCTATATCGTGAACATCTATATTTGCTCGTTGTATGGTTTCTAATAATTGCCCGCAAAAAAACCGATTACCCTTTTTTGTTTCTTTTACTGCATCTAATATTTCGGATAATTCACAATCCTTTTTCACGTAGCTGATAACACCTGTGCGTATAGCATCAACCAATGTTTGCGCACTTTGATCGGGTGTTATGGCAACAAACTTTACGCTTGCATCGTACTTTAAAACCTTAGAAATGATATTAATATCGAAACCTTGAGATGTGAAGTCAATCAGCACTATCGAAGCACCAAAAGCCTTTATCTGATCTAATAATTCCTGATTATTTTGAGCATCGCCAACAATCGTTAATGATGGGTCATTGCTCAGCACCGTGCGCAAACCAATACGCATAATGTCGTTGCTATCAGCAATAATAATTCCCATCTTATTTAGAATTGTTTTAGATAAGACAAAGATAATTTTCATTTTTTAATTAGCGGTCATTTTAAGCAATTAAATTAAATTCAAACAACTAGGGTTAATATTATTTTGAGGTGCTGAGCTTAATGATTTTTATATACATCGAATAATGCGGATTATAGTTGCTAAAAGCCCTGAAACGGTGTGATATTAACGTACGACGCGGCGAAAGTATTCGACCTTGACTTTTTTATGCGCCTTGGCACATCGCTGCTACTTGCCCTACTTTTTTTATGAGGTGACTGAGGCTCTCGAAGGCCCGCAAAAAAAGTAGCAAAAAAACTCGAAAGTGGCATGCGTTCATTCTCTCCAATTCTAAGACTTGACCGTTTCGGTGATTTCTATCGAACTACCTCACGGTACCCAAGTCTTAGTTCAATACAATCATTCTCTTATGCAAGCTTTCATTAAAAAAAGCTCAAAATCGTTCAGTATGCGATTAGCTTTAAGTAAAAGTTTAACAAATTCCATAATTTTCATTTGTCGCCTATTATTCTAATAAAGTGTAGCGAATTTAAATAAGGGAACCGTGATGCAGCTCGAAGAGATCGCTGAAACGGTCTTATTTCAAGAGTGGAGTGAATTGAAGAATAATCAGCGACTTGATTTTTTCGTTCTTTTGTATCAAGACAAAAGGACATAGAATAGAAAGTCC
>JBILCD010000117.1:0-7749 GCA_044353285.1 Crocinitomicaceae bacterium
GCTGCAAAAAACAGAGCAGAAAATAAAAACCAACTGGTCTTTTTAAGATACTTTAGTACCGTTATTTTTATCAATTTTACTTTGAATTTAACACTTTCAATTCCATTGAACTTATTAATTGATTAAAGTCTTCGTCAGCATGGTGATCGTTGCGATAAATGAAATCTGCACTATTCTTATAGGGTAGAATATAATTATTGTAACAAGGTAAAGCGTGGTTTTCCCATTGATAAATAATATCTGCTCTGCTATACCCTCTTGTTTCTTGATCACGGTATATTCGCCTATCCAACTGTATTTCATGCTCTACATCTACAAATATGGTATAATCAAGTAGTTTTTTAACGCCCGGATAATGGAAAAGGAAAAGCCCTTCAACAATAATTAATCGACTCGGTTGTATCGTTAATAATACATTTTTACTAGGTGTGGAATTAAAAAAATATTCTTTCACTTCGATGGGCTCACCTTGAGATAAGGTGGTAATATCCTTGGTGAGTTGGACCTCGTTAAGTGCTGTAGGTAAATCAAAATTAACTATGTTTTTACTGTCTTTTTGCTGCTGCTCTATTGGATTGTAATAGTTGTCCATGCTAAATATCGCTGGGCTTTCTTTGTTAAAAAATTCCGCAAGACGACGTAACAAAGTTGTTTTTCCTGATCCACTTCCGCCACCTATTCCAATAATAATCGTTTTACCGTGAAACTCATTGTTCATAATCTTACAAAAATAATGATTTACAAAGACTTTCGATTGGTCTCTAAAGTTGTTTTTTTTATTTTAATGTGTAGTTTTGGCTTATTATTATTATTCTAATTTTCGTGTTATGGCTCGCTTGTTTTATTCCTTCTGCTTTTTATTGCTTGGTTCGACTCTTTTTGGACAATTAAACCTTAAAGATAATGCACCCCTTGCAAACGAGGTTTTGCCTTCTGCTAATTCAGAAGGGCTTTCCTTAACCCTTGCCGCTAAAAAAAATGGTTTAGTTGTTATTTTTAGTTGTAACACCTGCCCCTTTGTGGTTGGTAGCGAAAGTTTTCCTGGGTGGGAAAATCAATACAACACCTTGTTTGAGCAAGCTGTTAAACAGGATATAGGATTTATTCTTGTTAATTCCAATGAAGGTAAACGAGACGGTGCAGATTCATTCTCAGAAATGCAAAAGCATGCGCTGGATAATGGATATAAAATGCCTTATTTGTTAGATAATAATTCATTATTAGCAAATGCATTTGGTGCTAAAACCACTCCTCACGTTTATTTTTTTGACGAAAATCTTAGCTTGATTTATCATGGTTCAATTGATAATATCTGGGACAAAGAACGCAAAGAAACAATTCCTTATTTAAGCAACGCAATGCTAGCAAAGAATGAAGGAAATAAAATTAAAATTAAACAAAGCGCACCTAAAGGTTGTAGTATAAAAAGAAAATCATAAATCCTTAAAATGAGTATTAAACTATTTTTTATCCTTTTTCTAATCGCGTTCTCGTCAGCAGCGCAACAAGGAGATGGAGGCGTTCCTAAAAGTTATAAGTTAATCGGGGATAGTAAGTCCTTAGATAAAATTTCTTTTGAGCAACCTGATATAACCTTATTAAAGGCTGAAGATTTACTAACTGAAGAAGCTGGATCGGCTCCTTGGCGTTTTGGGTTCAATAATTATTGTGCTGTTTCTTTGTCAAATAGTGGGACATGGACTGTTTTGCCTAACGGTAATAAAATATGGCGTTTACTGGTTCATTGTGAAAAAGCATTGACGGTTAACCTAACTTTTAAAAATGTAAGTATTCCAGAAGGAAATGAACTTTTTGTGTATAATCCTGATAAATCCTTTGTCTTGGGTAAATTTACCGCTTATCACACGTATGATGGCCAATTAGGAACAGAACTTGTTCCGGGTGAAGATGCTATTATAGAATATTTTATTCCTTTTAATAATCCTGTTGGAAACATAGAATTAGGGATAGTAACTCATGGATACAGGCAATCAGCTGAATTTCAAGAGAAAGCATTTGGTAGCTCCGGTAGTTGTAACATCAATGCAAATTGCCCACAAGGCAACCCATGGAATCTTGAAAAGAAGGGAGCGGTGATGCTTGTTTCTGGAAGCAATGGGTTCTGCTCTGGGGCTTTGGTTAACAATGTTTTAAACGATGGAAAGCCATACGTCCTTACCGCCAACCATTGCTACAGCAATCCTGCCTCTTGGATTTTTCGGTTTCAATGGGAGTCCGCTGGATGCACCAATCCGGCAAATTCACCAAGTTTCCAATCTCTAAGCGGAGCTGTCTTAAGGGCTAGAGCAAGCGACTCTGATTTTTGCTTGGTTGAAATTACCGGTGGACTTCAAGGTGGTACCGTTCCCTCTGTTTTAACTCCATATTTCTGTGGATGGGATAGGTCTGGTGCAATACCAAGTTCTTGTGTTGGTATTCACCACCCATCGGGAGACATTAAAAAAATATCATTTGAAAACGATCCATTAATCTCAACCACTTTTGGAGGTGCGCCTGCTAATAGCCATTGGGGTATCACTTCCTGGGATGAGGGTGTTACAGAGCCTGGGTCATCAGGCTCGCCTATTTTTGATCAAAACCATAGAATTGTTGGCCAGCTCCACGGTGGCGCTTCTGCCTGTGGCGCTTCTGCCTTATCAGATGAATACGGAAAATTTAGCTACTCATGGAATCCTGTAAGTAGTGATAGCTCGACGCAACTCAAATACTGGCTCGATCCAAGTAATTCAGGAGCGCAATTTATCAATGGGTATGACCCTTCTGGCGGCGTAGCGGTTCAGGTAGATCCCTCTGTAGGAGACTTGAGTGGGGCTTCTGGTGTATTTTGTGGAGCTGAGGTTACCCCTACATTTACACTTTCCAACAGCGGAGTAGTGCCCTTAAACTCAGCAACCATAAATTATGGTTTTGACGGAAATAATAATTTATCATACAATTGGAATGGAACCCTAGCACAGTGGCAATCTACCACCATAACACTTCCAACTGCGAGCTTAAGTGCCGGCAACCACACCTTCAGCGCATCTGTATCTAACCCAAATACAGGAGTAGATGAAAACCTATTAAACAACGCAGTAACTAGTTCATTCGTGGTGGTAATCGACGGACAATCCGTAGTCATGGACCTCACCTTAGATTGTTATGGATCTGAAACCTCTTGGGAATTACTTAATGCTTCGGGGGCTGTTTTGTTCTCCGGTAATGGCTACCAAGACAATACAGCAGGCTTAGTCAGTGAAAGTTGGTGTCTTGGTTATGGTTGCTACACCTATGAAATTAACGATTCGTATGGAGATGGAATTGTTGGCATTCCTTGGTGCCAGGCCAGTGGCCAATTGGAAATATCATACCTTGGAGATTCTTTAACAGGTATCTCGACAGACTCTTCTGATTTTGGCGACCAAGCCATTCTAAGCTTCTGCATCAGCGAAAACGGACTAGATATCAACAGCCACGATAACATACAACTTTATCCGAACCCAAGCTCCGATATATTATTCATAAATAGTGCGCAGCCACTGCAAGAGTTAAAAGTATATGATGTCTCCGGAAAAATTTGGATAACATTTAAGCAAACTAACTCAACGCAGGCACTAAATGTGGGAGCACTATCCGCAGGATATTATTGGCTTGTTGCTACTGCTCAAAATGGGCAACTGTATAGAAAAGAGTTTATTAAACGGTAATTCATTTTGGCTGGGATTTATCTTCACATTCCATTTTGTAAACAACGCTGCTCGTATTGCGATTTTCATTTTTCTACTCAATACTCTACGTATAAACAAGCCTTGATTTTGGCCATGTGCAACGAAATTCAACTGAGAAAAACCGAGGTAATAGATGGAATTGATACCATATATTTTGGGGGAGGAACACCTAGTTTATTAAACAAAGAGGAATTAGGCCTACTCCTTAAATCAATTCATAAAATTGGAACCATTAACACACAGCCCGAAATAACACTCGAGGTTAACCCGGAAGATTGTACTAAACAAAAATTAAATGACTGGTTGGAATTGGGTTTTAATCGATTAAGCATTGGTTTGCAGTCGTTTATGGAGGATGATTTAAAATGGATGAATCGTTCACATGACGCAAAACAAGCCATAAAAGCTGTTAAAGATGCTCGAAAAGCTGGATTTAAAACCATCTCGGTGGATTTGATCTATGGACTCCCGGGCTTGAAACAAAAAGATTGGTTAAACAACCTTAAGAAGGCACTTGCATTAAGCCCCGACCATATCTCCGCTTACTGTCTTGCTGTTGAAGCTAAAACATCCCTGTCTAGTTGGGTTAAAACAGGCCAAGTTATTCCTTTAGAAGATGAATTGCAAAATCAACAATTTAACGACATGGTTATCTTTTTGGCAAAGAATGGTTTTGAGCAATATGAAATTTCAAATTTTGCTAAAAACGATAGTTATGCAAAACACAATACGGCATATTGGCAAGGAAAAAAATATGTGGGTGTTGGGCCATCAGCGCATTCATTTGACGGTGAAAAAAGACGCTGGAATATTAGCAACAACATAGCATATTACAAAAACGTTGGTTTAAACGAAACATGGTATAAAGAAGAGGTTTTAAGCGTTCAAGAGCAATGGAATGAGTTTGTTCTTACCGGCCTACGAACTAAATGGGGTATTAATAAAGAGAAAACCTTACTGTTTGGTGGAATAAATAAAAACGAACTTGTTTTTATAACAAAACACCTAAAAAATGATTTGCTGATAGAAACAGATGAAGCATTTATTCTCTCTACAAAAGGAAAACTATATGCCGACGGCATCGCTAGTGATCTTTTCCGAGTTAATCAACTCAACTAAACATTAATTTTATTAATCCTCAATTGATGCCTACCGCCTTCAAAGTCAGTTGTGAGGAATGCATCCACCATCTGTATTCCTTCTTCTATTGTTATGAATCTTGCCGGTAATGCAATGATGTTAGCGTTGTTGTGTTGCCTGGCTAAAACCGCAATTTCTTTCGTCCAACAAAGCGCACTCCGAACCCCTTGATGCTTATTTGCAGTCATGTTTATCCCATTTCCTGATCCACAAATTAAGATGCCTAAAATGTTTTCGTCGGCACTTACAAATTCAGCGACTGGATGAGCATAATCAGGGTAATCGATACTATCCTCTGAAAAACAGCCAAAGTCCTGCAACTTAAAACCTTTTGTGATTAGGTGTTTTGATATTGCTTCTTTTAGTGTGTGACCGGCATGATCGCAGCCAATTGGTATTATATATCCATTCATTTTTAAAATTTTGTTAAAGTTAATTTTAATTAACAATTCATGTGTTTTTTTAACTTTAAAGCTTTTGTAAAAAATGTAAAGACTTGTTTGTCAACTTATTACACATAAAGCTTATCAACTGTTTTTAGTGGAATTTGTTAATAAGATTGTATAAGTAGTTAAATGTTTTTATAGGATATAAAATAAAAAATAACAAACTATTTTCTTTTTTAAATAGCTCTTATAACTTAGCCTTTTTTATTCTTTCTTTTGCAACAAGAAATGCACAAAATAGCTATTAACAATTGATAATATTTTTCAACAATAGAAGTTATTCAGAGCATGTTAGTTACTTTTAAAAGGCTGTTAAAAATAAGAAATAACAACTTAATTAGTGTTTAAAAACTAAAGTCAAGTAATTTTAATGAAGGAAAAAATAATTATCGGTTTTTTTTTTAACATACTAACAATACTAATAGTAATAATAAATTCTTTTTAATTATTTTAAATAAATATATTATTCTTTATTACTTGAGGAGGGAAAATCGATTTCTGTATCAGATCATATGCTTACTTTTACCTTATAAAATGAGCTGTTTAAGTAAAAACGTGTTAAATTAATCAAAACACTTTTGAAGTAGTGATAGATAGTATATTTTTGTAGGAGTAAGTAATATGGAAAACACCTTTGATCGATTAATTAATCAAATTGATGCGTTTATTCGTAAGTATTATACGAATGAAATTGTTAAAGGAACTTTACTTTCTATTGGGATATTACTTCTTTCTTATTTAACATTTTCTACACTTGAGTATTTAGGAAGGTTTAATAGTATCGTTCGAGCTTCTTTTCTTTTCACTTTCTTGTTATTGAATGGTTTCGTATTAACCAGGTATATATTTCTTCCTTTTGCTAAACTTTTTTCTTTTGGAAAAAAAATAAATCGTTATCAAGCAAGTGAAATAATAGGGCGCTTTTTCCCGCATATTTCTGATCGATTAAAAAACACCTTGCAATTAAATGATGAATTAAAGGCTGGTAAAGGGAATATTGAATTATTATCTGCTTCTGTTAACCAAAGATCGATTTCGCTTAACACCTTACCTTTTGTTAATGCTATACAACTGAGAGATAATAGTAAGTATTTAAAATTTATCATCCCGATTCTTTTACTATTTGCATCGATTGCGGTATTTGTACCAGCAATATTAACTCAAGGCACAGAGCGTGTTATCAATTTTAATGAAGAATATATTGCTGCCGCTCCATTTACGTTTAATGTTGATTTAAAGGAAATGATTGTTGAAGAGGGAAATGATGTTAAGGTTAGTTTGTCTTTAAAAGGAAACTTTTTACCAGAGACAGTTTATATAGTAAGTGTAAACGGAAAATTTTTAATGCATAAAGAAACTAAAAATAAATTCACTGCGCTTATTAAAAAACCCAAACAATCAGGAAGTTTTTATTTTGTAACGAATGAATTAAATAGTCAGAAATTTAATTATAAACTTTTAGGAAAGTCTGTTATTAGTAAACTTGAAGCGAAATTGATTTTCCCTAAATATTTAGGTAAGACGAACATGTTAATTACAAATTCTGGTGACCTTACGGTTCCTGAAGGGACTCAAATTAACTGGGAAATTCTCGTTAAAAACTCGAAGAAGACAAGTTTATCTTTCAATAAAATAAATACTGATTTTTATACAAGTAATATTAGTTTACAAAAAGTGATTAGAGATGAATCAGTATTAAAATTAACACTTTATAATTCGTTCTTGCCTAAAATTGACACTTCTACTATAAAAATCCAAGTAATTAAAGACGCCTTTCCTAGCATTACTTTAAGTGAGCAGCAAGACTCAATATCAGACGGAGTTCGTTATTTCCAAGGTGAAGTAGGGGATGATTATGGATTAAAATCTTTGAGTTTTATTTATACTTTAATCCGTGTTGATGGTACAAAGAAAACAAAATCAATAAACGTCAAAACTGTAAAAGGGACCCGTGAATCGTATGAATTATCAGTAGATTTCCGAAGAGAAAATGTAAAATTAGATGATAAAATAGAGTATTACTTTATTGTTTCAGATAACGATGGCGTAAACGGAAGTAAAAGCACTCGAAGCCAAATTAACACCTATAAATTGCCTAGTTTAGAAGAGTTAAATGAATTGCGGGATGAGGATCAACAAAAAAATAAAGAAGATTTATCCAAATTATTAAAAAAAACACAAGAGTTTAAAAAGAATGTTGAGAAATTGAGTAAGGAAATAATGAATTCAAAATCAAATGATTGGAATAAAATTAATAAAGCGGAACAATTAAAAGAAGAACAAAAAAGTTTAATTGAATCTCTTGAACGACTAAAAAATGAAATGAATCAAAGCATTAAAGAGAAAAGCCAACTTTCAGAAATAGATAAAGAAATAATGGAAAAACAAGATTTAATTGAAAAGCTATTAGACGATTTAATGGACGACGAATTAAA
>JBILCD010000018.1:0-20631 GCA_044353285.1 Crocinitomicaceae bacterium
TTTGTGCTTTTTGAAGAGTTGGCCAGAGAATAACGAGAAACGTGTTAGCAATAAAAGTATGCCCTGATGGCCATCCCTCAGAAAAAGATTCCCATAAACTATTTGAATTAAGAAATCCCCATCTGAATCCATTGCTGAAATCATAATTTCCCAGAGATTCAAATGGTTCCATGTCTGTTCTATTCGTTACTGATTTCAAGATCGTAGAAATGATAAAAGAGGTAAAAAATCCAAGCCCCAATTTTAATGCTATAGCAGAATATACTTTATTTCCATCCTTTTTTCCCTTCAAAAAATAATATCCAAGAATTACAAAAGGTACGATCATGCCTGCAACAACTCCAGGTATAGCAGCATAAATGAATATACTATTCGCTTCAAAAAATTTCGCAATTTGCCAATCAATACCGGAAATAATGCACACCCACGTAAGAAATCCAGATACAGCTATTCCAAAAAGGAGTAAGATTAGTTGGAAAAGAAATTTCATCTTGCTTTTAATTTTATTGCTTTTTCAGGACAAGCAATAACACATAATCCACATGCATTACAAAGGTCTGCTTGAACAACATAAGCTTTTTTATTATTGAATTTTGTTTTGAGTTTTCCTACCCAATTTAAACCCTTTTTGTCTGTCTCGTTTATTGACTTTAGTTCGAACACATCAAACGGGCAGGCTGGAATGCAAGGACCTGCACCTGAACACTTATTGAAATCAACAATTGGAAAAAGTATTCCTGGACCTTTGCCTTTAAATTTTTCTTTTTTTTCCATTTCGTTACAAAATTAATACCTTTGTCTAAATATATATAGTAGTCTATATATATTGTTATAGTCTAAAAATATAGACCAATGGTAAATAAAAGAAAAACAAAAGAATTTAATCCGAACAATTGTCCTGTTACACATTGTTTAAATAAAATAGGTGGCAAATGGAAACCTGTTATTATTCATTTGATACGAAAAGATTGCAATCGTTTTTCAATGTTACAAAAGGCAATTCCTGATATTAGTAAGCAAATGTTGGTCAACCAACTTCGTGAAATGGAAGAAGATAATGTTCTGGAAAGGATTATTTATGCAGAAATTCCACCAAGAGTGGAATACAAAATTTCAAAATATGGTCAAACTTTGTTGCCAATTATTGATAGTATGTCCGATTGGGGATTGAAGGATTTGAAAAAGTCGTCAAAGTAATTTCTGTCGGTTTTGACGGTCGCTCCTAGCATTACTGCCAACGTTTTGCGGCTACCCGAAGGGCGGGACTTTTACCACAAAACTTGATTTGAAAAACGAATGTTTGTTTAACCACAAAACTGTCTTTGGAACACGACCGCGAAGCAGCACGGAAGTAAACCCCGCCTTTTGGGTAGGTGCTGTTAGTGGCTGGCATTCTGTTCTGGGTTTCGTAATTCTGTTGACATTCTATTCATGCTTCTTCCAATAGAGCCGGTATTCATTTCCTGTTTCGTATATAAATAAATCGAACGCATAGCTACCCTCTTTCTTTTTCTTTGATTTCGTTCCACATGGTGTCAAATTGAAAGGTCTTTTTTTTCCTTCAATAAGTCCAAATGGTCGGTTTAGCGGAACATCTCCTTGCATAGTAATTTCGTCAATACCAGAAAGAAAAACAGTAGAATCCTTACTTAGCTTTCCCAAATAAAAATGGCCAAACAATACTGAATCAATATCGTAACCGGTTTTATTGAAAACTTTAATCTGTATATTTTGACCGATTGTCAATGAAGGTATTAGCATCAAAATAGCTAATGGGAATATGAATTTAAATTTTATCATGTTCACTTGGTTTAATATTCTTGCCACTAACTCGTTTATATGTCTGACAATCTCAGACATATAAACCCAAAACTGGATCGCTTTATCTGATAAACGTTAGACTTTATTTGGATAAATTTACTATTACTTTTATTATAAATCATCAAAAGGACTTTTAATTTGTTGAATACTTTTTGTACTTACGTGCGTGTAAATTTCTGTGGTTTTGCTGCTGCTATGCCCTAATAATTCTTGAATATATCGCAAATCGGTTCCGCTTTCGAGTAAATGGGTAGCATAACTGTGCCGCAGCCAATGCAAAGTAACTGGTTTCGCTATACCAACTTTTTTGATTGCTTGCTTTAACACGCTTTGTAAACTTTTTTCAGAATAAGGTTCCCCAAGAATGCTACCTTCAAACAAATATATCTTAGGCTTATATATTTTGTAGTACTCTCGCAACATTTTTAATATTAAAGGACTTAATGGGACAATTCTATCTTTTTTTCCTTTCGCATTCTTAAGAAATATAATGTTTCTTTTGGAATCAATGTGCACTGGATGAAGCGCTAATAATTCACCACAACGTAGACCACAGCTATAAATTAAGCTTAGCATCATTTTATGTTTAATATTAACATGCGCATCCAAGATTGCTTTTACCTCCTCCTTGCTTAACACATTGGGCAATACCTTTTCTCTCCGTGGGCGATGGATTAATTCCACATCAATTTTTTTATGCTGAATGGCTGAGAAATAGAGCTTCACAGCATTTACCACCTGATTTTGAAAAGACGATGAAAAATTATTTTTTAAAATATAATTGTTATTGAAATCGATGAGGTCATCATTCGAGATATCAGTAATATCTTTCATCGAAAAATACCTTAAAAATGTACTCATAGAATCCGAATACACTTTTATCGTATTTGAACTGTAGCGTTTAGAATTTAAATAGCGAATAAAGGTCTGTATAGCTTTTTTTTTAAGGCCATCGAGTGGTTCCAAAAAATGAATGGGCCTCAGCAGCGACCTCTTATATTCTACACTTTTTAAGCTTTTTTCTTGAAATATGAATTCTGCCTTGTCTTTAAAATGAGCCAAAATATTTTCCAATGGAAACGTAGTTTCATCTATTACCCATGCTTTTTCATATGAATCCCAAGTGCAGTTGTTGAGGGAAGAAAAAAGAGCATATAGGTTCCGGTTGAATGGAAAGCTAGCGTAATAATAGGTTTTTACACCAATTTTTTTTTGGTTGATGTTAATAATTGGTAGCATAAAAATTATTTTAACCTTAAGTTAGCAAGAAATATCTTTATTTCAAAATAAGCTATACCGTGGTTTCTCTTTACCCAATACTGCGCGTTCGTATCATTTCTGCGAGATAGTGCGTACATTTGCCTACGTTTTTTTTAAGCATGACAGATTTACTTTCTAAGTTAGAAGCCATTCATTACCGTTTTCTTGAAGTGGGCAATTTAATTACTGATCCTGCCATTATTTCGGATATGGAGCGCTATGTTAAATTGAATAAAGAATACCGTGATTTAGATCTCCTCAACATCATATATAAACAATATAAAAATCTTTTAGAGAACATTCAAAGTTCCAGGGCCATGTTGGAAAGTGAAAAGGATCCTGAAATGCGCGAAATGGCAAAGATGGAAATTGATGAATTAGAGAAAAGTAAGCCTATCCTCGAGGAAGAAATAAAATTGATGTTGATTCCTAAAGATCCTGAGGATGATAAAAATGCGATCATGGAATTACGCTCTGGAACGGGCGGAGATGAAGCCTGTATTTTTGTCGAGGATGTTTTTCGCATGTATACCATGTTTTTTAAAAATGTCGGTTGGCAATACGAGATAATTAATTCTTCAGAAGGTTCTGTCAAAGGCTTTAAGGAAATATCCTTGAGTATAACGGGTCAAGGACTTTATGGTATGCTGAAGTTCGAATCGGGTGTACATCGCGTGCAACGTGTTCCCGAAACAGAATCGCAAGGACGCGTTCATACTTCGGCGATTACGGTAGCGATTTTACCTGAAGCGGAAGAAGTGGATTTTGAACTCGATATGAATGACGTGCGAAAAGATACCTTCCGTGCATCTGGTGCTGGTGGGCAACATATTAACAAGACAGAATCCGCTATCCGATTAACCCATATTCCAACAGGTGTGGTGGTGGAATGTCAAGATGGGCGGTCTCAGCACAAGAATTTAGCGCAAGCAATTTCAGTGCTTCGGTCTCGTTTATACCAAGCTGAATTAGATCGTTTGCACAATGAACGTGCGGCTCATCGTAAAACTTTGGTTTCTACAGGAGATCGTTCTGCAAAAATTAGAACTTATAATTATCCGCAAGGAAGAATAACGGATCACCGAATAAATAAAACAATGTATAATTTAGGGGTTTTTATGAATGGCGATATTCAAGAAATGATTGATGCCCTAAAAATGGCCGAGAATGCCGAAAAATTAAAAGGAAATAACGTATGACAAGAAGTGAATTAATAGCCCAAATTCATCTAAAACAGTCCTTTTTATGCGTGGGGTTGGATCCCGATTTAACAAAAATACCCAAGCACTTATTACAGTTAGAAGATCCAATATTTGAATTTAATAAGGCCATTATCGATGCCACAAAGGAATATTGTGTCGCTTACAAACCAAACACGGCCTTTTATGAGGCGCTTGGCGTGGCAGGATGGCAAGCTCTTGAAAAGACAATTAATTACATCCCAAAAGATTGTTTCATTATTGCAGATGCTAAACGAGGCGATATTGGAAATACTTCCTTGGCATATGCCAAAGCATTTTTTGAAACCTTGCCATGTGATGCCATAACGGTTGCTCCATATATGGGAGCGGATAGCATATTGCCTTTCTTTAGCTATAAAAATAAGTGGGTGGTGCTTTTGGCGCTTACCTCGAATCAAGGATCAGCGGATTTTCAAATGCTTGAAGTGAAGGGACAAAAGCTTTACGCTGAAGTAATTAAAAAAGCATTGAGTTGGGGAAATAATGAAAATACAATGTTTGTGGTTGGAGCAACACGAGGAGAGGAAATCGCAGAATTGAGGAAATTGGCACCTTCACATTTTTTCTTGGTACCTGGAGTAGGTGCCCAAGGAGGTTCTTTGGAAGAGGTGTTTAATTATGGTGCAAATAAAGAAGTAGGACTTTTGGTGAACTCTTCAAGGGCTATTTTATATGCCGAAGATGGTGTTGGATTTGCAGAAGGGGCAAAAAAAGAAGCGCTGAAGATAAAAACTGAAATGGCTTTGTATCTTCAGCGCTTACGCTGATCAAAAAAATAAGTTATTTAGAAGCTAAATCGCTAGATTGTTCAACGTTAGTTTTACCATAAGCATCGCAACCGGCTTTGCGAGAAGCACCACAAGATGATAAAATAACTGTTACTACAGTTAAAAGAATTAATAAATTTACTTTCGTTTTCATAATAGTAAGTTTTGTTGTTTGTGTTTCCTCTAACGGAGCTTAGTTGGGTAAAGTTACAATAAAAGATGAAAGTTAAGCCGAATTAAAAATTATTTTTTAAAATATGTTAATAAAAACAGTCCGTTCATGTTTCTTTAACTTTCTATTCATAGTATGTTTTTTATGTCCTGCTTTTCTGAATGCTCAAGTAAAAAAAATTATTTTCGAAGCATCAAGCAATGAACAGTTACCTCAAAAATTAAAAAAAACCTTAACGCTTTCAAAAGGAGCGAATACTCAAGCTTATCTAACGAGTGTAAGATTTAAGTTAATTAAGCAGGGCTATTTTTTGGCGAGTATTGACAGTGTTTCAGAAAAGAATGATTCCGTTCGATCAACCCTTTACATTGGACCAAAATTTAAGCGAATAGCATTGGAGTTTAGCCCGGATGATTATTTATTTTTGAGACGTTTGCGTTATGAGGGCTTATATCGTAATCGCGAAGAACTTAATTTATCTGCCTTTCAATTAAGTAGTACGATGGAGGAGATCTTGGATTGCCTTACTCAAAACGGCTACCCTTTCGCGCAAATATCCTTGGTCAATTGCGAACTAAATTCAATTGATTTAAAGGCCGAGCTAAAAATAGTATCGGGTCTTCAGTATACATGGAAATCCATTCAGGTTAAAGGGGACTCTACTTTTTCTGCGGCTTCTATTCAAAGTATTACAGGTATTCATATCGGAGATACCTATGATGAAGAGCAATGGCGAACCTTGGATCAAAAGCTGAAGCAAGTCATGCATATTCAAGTTATTAAAGCGTCCGAATTACTTTTTACGCCTGATGGTGTTGAGCTTTTTTTATACCTTAAATCGGCACGAATAAGTAGCTTTAATGGCGCAGTGGGTTTGCAGCCCAATCCTATTAGCCAAAAAATTGGCTTAACAGGGGAATTGCAATTAAAGTTGGTGAATACATTGCGGCAAGCTGAACAAATTGATTTTTTTTGGAGAAGTATTCAGCCTGCAACGCAATCGCTAATGGTAAAAATAAATTACCCGTATTTATTTAAAAGTTCATTTGGAACCGATTTTAAGTTCAACTTGTACAAAAGAGATTCTACGTTTTTGGAGATAAAAAGTGCTATAGCCATTCAATATCAATTTAAAAATGGAAATTTTTTGAAAGGAATTTATCAATATTATTCGAGTGATCGATTGTCTGGGGCTAGTTCTAGTGTCGGATTTAGTCAATCGGTATCGTGTAAAACATCAGCCTACGGCTTAGCATTTTTGAAAAATGAGCTTAATTATATACCTAATCCTTCGAAAGGACAGGTCATTAATGTTGAGCTTTTTGTGGGTAATAGGGTAGCTAAAGCGGATTCCGCTGCCGCTGTTTCTTCTACCATTTTTAAAGGCGCACTTTCCTTTCAAAAGTATTTTCGCTTAGCTGCTCGACATGTTGTGAAAGGCGCTCTTTCGTATGATTTTTATTATGCTCCCACATTGTATCAAAACGAACGATTTCGCTTTGGTGGTTTAACCACCTTGCGGGGATTTAATGAGGAGGAATTGTTCGGTACTTCCAAAGCTATTGCGACCCTTGAATATCGATTTTTAGTCGACAAAAATTCAGCTGCTTTTGTATTTTATGATCAAGCAATTTATGAAGATCGATCTAATCTTTATGTCAAAGATATGCCATTTGGTACAGGCGTAGGTTTTTCTATAGGATCCAAAATCGGCATCTTTTCTATTAGTTACGCCATTGGAAAGCAATTCAATAATCCCATTGATCTAAAACAAGGAAAGGTTCATTTTGGATATATTGCTTATTTTTAAAATGTACTTTTGTAAGAATGACAAAACAGGTCCTTTATTTGTCTTACGATGGTTTAACAGATGCTTTAGGCCAGTCACAAATCTTACCTTATTTACTAGGTCTAGAGAAAATCGGTCATTCTTTTCACATCATTAGCTTCGAAAAAAAAGAAGCATTTGCACAATTTCAAGCCATTATTGAAGAGCAAATTAAAGGGAAGAATATAAGGTGGCACCCATTATTTTATACCAAAAAACCACCGGTGTTATCTACTTTGTACGATTTGAAGCGCATGAAAAACAGCGCATTTTCCTTACAAAAGTCTCATCATTTTGATGCCATTCATTGCAGAAGCTATCTGCCTGGCTTAATTGCCCTCAAACTTAAAAGAAAGTTCGCGTATCCTTTTATTTTTGATATGCGTGGTTTTTGGGCAGATGAAAGGGTGGAGGGAAACTTGTGGAATATAAAGCATCCGATTTATAGACAAATATATTCCTATATCAAACGAAAAGAGGAGACGCTTCTTTCAGAAGCTGATGCCATTATTTCCCTTACTAATGCAGGAAAAAAAAGTTTGCTCGCAGTCTACCCACAGCTAGAAATTTCACCAAAAATATCCGTTATTCCATGTTGTGTGGATCAAAAGTTATTTATGGAGGAAGCTAAAATAAAAACAAGCTTGGATCTAACTACGTTGAAAAAAGACGCCATCATTTTAGGGTATGTTGGCTCCTTAGGAACTTGGTATATGTTGGATGAAATGTTAGATTTCTTTAAAATTCAAAAACTAAAAAACGAGAAGCTTCATTTCCTTTTTTTAACCAAAGATGCAAGAGAATTGGTGTATACAAAAGCGAAAGAAAGGCAAATAGCTAGTGACGATATTACTGTTGAATCGGTTCCTTACCAAGAAATGCCCAGTGTTATGAAAGTAATTGATTATGGGCTCTTTTTTATCCGACCATCCTTTTCAAAACAGGCATCGTCTCCCATTAAACAAGCTGAATTTATGGCAATGGGGATTCCCCTTATCTGTAATTCCGGAATAGGTGACACTGGCGAAATTATCTTGCAACATCAATCGGGTTTCGTTTTCGACGAGCTTACAAATGCTTCATTTTCGTCCTTTTCATTTGATCAAATTATCTTTGATAAAGACAAAACGTTGAACGCAGTAGACACTATTTTTTCCGTTGAGCAAGGTGTTAAAGGGTATAATGAGGTTTACGATACAGTGAGAAAAAAGACATAGATGGGTAAGAAAAGAATCGCAATACTTACTCCTTATCCTTTTAATGAAGCTCCTTCGCAGCGGTTTCGGTTTGAGCAATACCTTAGCTTCTTAAATGAAAATGATTTTGAATATACTATTTTCCCCTTCCTAGATTTAATTACCTGGGAGCATTTTTATAGCAAAGGAAAAGTGATTAAAAAATTGCTTGGCTTTGCTAAGGGTTTCTTTAAGCGGTTCATCTTACTTTTTGCGCTTCGGAAATATGACCATGTGTTTATTCATCGTGAAGCTGCACCCATTGGCCCACCCATTTTTGAGTTTATTATTTCTAAAATACTAGGAAAGAAATACATTTATGATTTTGATGATGCCATTTGGATGGCGAATTTCAGTCAAAACAATGCCCGATTCCATCGATTAAAAGCCTATTGGAAAGTTAAGTATTGTATTAAATGGTCCGGAAAAGTTAGCGCGGGAAATGAATACTTGGCAAGTTATGCTAGGAAATTTAATGCCGATGTTCACATTATTCCTACAACGATTGACACAGAAAACCACCATAATTCCATTATTGATTATCAAAAAGAACCAATAACCATTGGATGGACAGGAACACATTCTACGCTGCGTTACCTATTGCCTTTGTTACCTGTTTTCAAAAGTATTTCCGAGAAATACAATGTTCAATTGATGGTTATTTCAAATGAAAATCCCCATTTTGATCTTGTGAATTTTAAATTCATTCAATGGAAAAAGGAAAGCGAAATCGAAGACCTAAAAAAAATAAGTATCGGTTTAATGCCGCTTGAGATGGATCAATGGTCGGAGGGTAAATGTGGCTTTAAGGGCCTGCAATACATGGCGCTCGGAATACCAACGGTTGTTTCGCCTGTAGGGGTAAATACCAAAATAGTTGAGCATGGAATAAATGGTTTTTTAGCAAAGGATCTTGAGGAATGGAAGGCTTACTTGGAACAATTAATTCTCAATTCGGAACTTCGCGAACGAATCGGAAGAAATGGCCGCGAAAAGGTAATCTCCGAATTCTCTGTTTTAGCTGTAAAGCATAATTTTATACAATTATTTACACCATGAAATTAATATTTGCCTCGCATAACGAACATAAAACAACTGAAATTCGACAGTTGCTTCCTCCTGAGTTCCAATTACTTTCCTTAAATGATTTAAATTATCACGATGAAATTGAAGAGTCAGCGGCTACTTTAGAAGGTAATGCCCTGCTGAAAGCAACACATGTTTTTACGCTTTTTAAGTTACCGTGTTTTGCCGATGATTCTGGTCTTGAAGTGGAAGCGCTTGATAATAGGCCGGGCGTTTATTCTGCACGCTACGCTGGAGAACCTAAAAATGATAATCGAAATATAACAAAGTTACTGGATGATTTGAAAGGTTCAACGAATCGTTCGGCTCGTTTTAGAACGGTCATTACACTCATTCTTCCCACAACAACGCTCTCTTTTGAAGGCATAATTGAAGGAGAAATTACCCATGAGAAAAAGGGCAGTAATGGTTTTGGTTATGACCCGGTGTTTCAACCCATTGAAAGTTCGATTACCTTTGCTCAAATGTCTATGGAACAAAAAAACACAATAAGTCATCGCGCCTTGGCATTGGAAAAGATGATTTCATTTTTATCTTTGAATAAATTCTCCGATTAACACGAAAATTATGAGCTTAGAAGAGCGCTTTTTAACCTATGTGCAAATTGATACGACATCAGATCCCAATGCATCCTGTTTTCCGTCTACGGAAAAACAAAAAAATCTATCTCGCCTCTTAAGGGATGAATTGTTGGCGCTTGGATTGCTTGATGCTGAAATGGATGAGTGGGGCTATGTATTTGCAACGATTCCTAGTAACTCACCAAACAGCAATGTTCCAACAATTTGTTTCTGTTCGCACGTTGATACAGCTCCTGATTGTAGCGGAACGAATGTCAAACCCTTGGTCCATCGTTCGTATACGGGGCAAGATATTGTGTTGCCAGATGATACTACTCAAGTTATTACAACGCAGAGACATTCGTATTTAAAAGAAAAAATAGGTGATGATATTATAACCGCAAGCGGATTAACACTTTTAGGCGCAGATGATAAAGCGGGTGTCGCCATCATTATGGATTTCGCTGAATATATCATTAGTCACCCGGAAATAATTCATGGCAATATTAGGATATTATTTACGCCAGATGAGGAAGTGGGTAGAGGAGTGGAAAAACTAGATATGAAGAAATTAAATGCCGATTTTGGTTATACGCTTGATGGTGGTCCACTTGGAGACATTGAAGATGAAACCTTCTCCGCCGATGCGATGGTATTTAATTTTGAAGGGGTAAGCGCCCATCCAGGTTATGCAAAAGGAAAAATGGTCAACGCACTAAAACTCGCATCAAAATTTGTTGAGTCCTTGCCTATTAATGAGCTTTCCCCCGAAACGACCAAACATCGCGAGGGATTTGTGCACCCAGTTTCCATAGAAGGAGGGCTCGAAAAAGCGCAAGTTAGCTTTATTATCAGGGATCATGTGACCTCCAAATTAGCTCAATACGAAGATTTATTAAATAAATTAGCTCAAAAAGTAGTGAACGATTTTCCAGGTGCAAGCTTCTCCTCTAAAATTTCAGAGCAATATCGGAACATGAAAGAGATTTTGAACAACTATCCATTTGTAACGGATTATGCTGTATTAGCCATGGAAAAAGCGGGTTTAAGTCCAAATCGTTCCATTATCCGTGGTGGCACTGATGGATCTAGGTTGTCTTTTATGGGGCTGCCTTGTCCTAATATATTTACTGGGGAAATGGCCATTCATTCTAGGCATGAATTTGTAAGTTTACAGGATATGCAGAAAGCAGTTAGTACCTTAGTGGAATTAGTGCAAATCTGGGAGAAACACGAGGTAGATAATGGATAGTAAAACCCTCTTACGCGATATAAAATCTGGGAATTTTAAGCCTGTTTACATCCTCCATGGTGAAGAACCCTACTTTATTGATGAGCTATCTGAAGCAATTGAAAAGTATGCATTGGATGATAGCGAACGCGATTTTAATCAATCCATTTTGTATGGTAAAGACACCGATTTTCCGAATTTACTGAATGATTTAAAGTCATATCCTTTAATGGCGGAAAGAAGATTGGTTATCTTGAAAGAAGCGCAGGATTTTAAACTTCTAGAAGATTTAGATGCCTATGCTCAAGCGCCTTGCTTAACCACGGTATTCGTTATTTGTCATAAATATAAAACGATTGATGCCCGTAAAAAAATGGTAAAGTCAGTCGAAAAAAATGGGCTTGTTTTTAAGTCTGATAAAGTAAAAGAGTATCAACTAGGAGAATGGGTTCAAAACCAAGTTAGAACGCTTGGCTACGGCATTTCTTCAAAAGCAAATATGCTCTTGGTGGAATCCGTTGGTAATGACTTAAGTCGAATGGTAAATGAATTAAATAAACTATCAATATTTCTTGAAAAAGGAACTACCATTACGGATGTTCATATTGAGGAAAATATAGGCATCTCAAGAGAGTATAATATTTTTGAATTAACGAATGCAGTTAGGGATAGAAATCTAGAAAAAGCATTAAAAATTGTTAACTATTTCGAATCCAATCCTAAAGCGGCTAATTTAATTGTCATTATACCAAATTTATTTAAGTTTTTTTCGCAACTCATGCGGATTCATTTTCTTCCTAATAAATCGCGTGAATCGATTGCACAGGCTTTAGGTCTTCCTCCATTTATTGCAGGGGAATTATTTAAGGCAATAAATAATTATAACCCTAAAATGATAGCCGCTAATATTGCTTTATTACATGAATATGATTTAAAGAGCAAGGGTCTAAATAACGTTCACGCAACGCCAGGTGAACTCATGAGGGAATTAATCTTTCAACTGATACATTAATGGCACTTTTTTACCATTCAACAATTTCTGAGGGTGCTACAAGCATCTTTCTATCTGAAGAAGAATCAAAGCATTGTGTTCGTGTTTTGCGCATGGTGAATGGTTCTCTTTTAACCTTAGTTAATGGTTTTGGGGCTTCTTTTGAGGTTAAAATTATTGCCGCAAATCCTAAAAAATGTGAAGTTGAAATCGTTTCGCATACGCATCATGCTCCCCCTGCTTTTCCTATACACATCGCTATTGCGCCAACTAAAAACATGGACCGAATGGAGTGGTTGGTGGAAAAAGCAACAGAACTAGGAATGACCAAAATGAGTCTTTTAAGGTGTCAATTTAGTGAGCGTAAAGCAATTAATCTGGAGCGCTTACAGAAAATTGCAATCTCGGCCATGAAACAATCCAAACGGTATTATTTGCCTGTGATAGAAGAGCAAGTTTCGTTTGCCGATTTTATAAAGTCAAATCCAGTTGGTTCTATCGCTCATTGTTACGAGGCGCCTAAAAAGGAACCAATCACTATTCAGCAAATTGGACCTGTTTTGATCGGGCCAGAGGGTGACTTTTCGCCTGATGAGCTTGCGCTTGCAGAAGGTTCCGGATACAAAAGTGTGAGTCTTGGCGATTACCGCTTAAGAACGGAAACGGCAGCTCTATTGGCAGTATTTCAATTAATGAATTAACTTGCACTACTGATATTTCCCTCAAGGATCAGTTCCTCACCTTTCATTTTTAAGTACAATTGAATCAGGGCAATCACATCTTTTTCACAATAAATGCGAATCCGATTTAGATCCTTTTCTTCGTAGTAAACCCTTGCTACATCCGCTCCTGTAATATCATCTTTTGGTGTGGGGATATGAAAGACATGACATAAGAGTGATAGGGATGTATAGGCTTTATAATCTCCAAATTTCCACATTTCCATCGTGTCAATGTGTTTTATTTCCCATGGTTTTTTTCCTCCTAAGTCTAAAATTGCCGGAAGAGAAATACCATTAATAAGCATCCGTCTACAAATATATGGGAAGTCGAATTCTTTGGCGTTGTGGCCACATAGTAGATGTTCGTTGGTATTATAATGATCTTCTAACAGTTTCTTAAATTGTTTTAATAGGGTTTCTTCATCATCATGCGCAAAGGATTTAAGGCGCATCGTTCGCCCCAATGTTGTTTTATGGACCATTCCAATCGAAATACAAATGATTTTTCCGAATTCTGATAAGATACTTCCCTTTTCGTTGTATAACATTTCAAAGGATTTTTCCTCGTTTTGTGCAAAACGATTCTTAGTATTAAATAATTCTTTGGTTTTTTCGTCCAAATCAATGTATTGGTAGGTTTGTGGTATGGTTTCAATATCCAGAAAAAGTATTTTGTCAAGGGCAATTTTAGTGTTCATGTTTTTTAATTTTTAATTGAAAATAAGTAATTTATACCATTAATCCAAGAAAAAAAATGATTTTTGTGCTTAATTAGTTTAGTAATTGGAAAAGTCATTTAATCGTATTGGAAGTAAAGAAGAACGATATGAGGCCTTAATCCCACAGCTGAAATCGCTCATTAGTGCTGAAACGGATCAAATTGCAAATTATGCAAACGTTTCCGCTGCCTTGAAAGAGGTGTTTGATTTTTTATGGGTGGGGTTTTATCGTGTCTCTGATAAGGTCTTGGTTCTTGGTCCTTTTCAAGGGCCGATTGCTTGCACGAGAATTGCTTATGGAAAGGGGGTTTGTGGCTTCGCATGGCAAGAGGGAAAAACAGTTATTGTTCCTGATGTCGATCAGTTTCCAGGACATATCGCCTGTAGCTCTCGTTCTAAAAGCGAAATTGTTGTGCCTGTTGTTAAAGAAGCGAATATTTTAGCCGTTTTGGACGTTGATAGCGAGCTTCTGAATAACTTTGATGAAATTGATGCTAAATACCTAGAAATCATATGCGCTTTATTAAGCTAAGTTATATTACCTTATTCTTTCTCGCTTCTTGCGCCCAAGTAGGCACAATTACCGGTGGTGATAAAGATGTATTGCCTCCAGAAATTAAAAAAAAATCGATTAAGGATAATGCGGTAAATTTTACTGGAAAAGAAATTGTCCTTGAGTTTAATGAATTTGTTCGCTTGGCGCAACAACAAGATAACATAGCTATTATTCCACCTGATGCCATTATTTTAAGTCAGCTCAATAAAAAGAGCCTCACCCTATCTTGGACCGAAGAGTTGAAAGCAAATACAACGTATCGTATTTACTTGAATAATGCCGTAAAAGATATTTCGGAGGGCAATAGCGAGGTTATAAATATTTTGTTTTCAACAGGACCTAAGATTGATTCTCTTCAGCTAAATGCGGTGGTATATGATGCTTTTTTTAATAAACCACTACCAAATGCACAAGTAGGATTATATGATTCATTAAATCAACTCGTACCAAGGTATTTTAGTCAAAGTGATGCAAACGGTTTGGTTAGCGTCAAGAATATTGCTGAAGGAAGCTATTATTGTAAAGCAATATTAGATCTCAACAAGGATTTACGCATGCAAGCGAACGAAATTCAAGGGGGGCTTTTTAAAGAAATTAACATTGGTAATACGCCTAATGATACCTTGCGTATCAGTCTATCGCAACCGAGAACAAAGGATAAAATAAAGAATGTAAAGTATATTCCGCCGGGTTTAATTGGATTACACTTTCCAAAAGAGGCGAATAAAGATAGTTTGTTTATTAACGATAAGGCTATAAAGGAATTTATTATTGCGGGCATTGATAGTGTATTAATTCCTACTGGTCCTATTACATCAGATGATACTTGGTTTATTAATGGTAGCGATTCTATCCGTGTGCGTACCGTACTGAAGGATCGCTCTAGTAAACTTAGTCCCCAGTTTGTTAAAGCTAAGCGCTCTGAAAGCTATCCTTTTCATGCAATTTTTGAACTGAAGGATAAAATTTCTCGCATTGATCCAACAAAGTTCGTTTTGCTAAATGATGCCGATAGCGTCAAAATAAAACCGGATTCCATCTCATTTTCAGGAAATAAATTGGAATTTTTTGCCAATTGGTCTAATTACACAGCGTTTTTAATTCATGGTGATGAAGGGGCTGTTGTTGGGGCATCTGCTGCAATTAGTTCGCCTTTTAATGCGAAAATTACGGTGCCTCAAAAACGAGATTTTGGTAGCATTGTTCTTAATGTTACTGCCTTAAAGAAAAAAGGTATTCTGCAATTAATGACGGGGGAGAATCTTGTTCGTGAACTACCAATGGGCGCTTTAAATAAATATATCTTTAGTAATCTAACGCCGGGGGAATATTATGTTCGAATTATAGAAGATGAGAATGAAAATGGCCAATGGGATCCCATTAATTGGGAAACTAAAAGGCAGGCGGAAACGATTTTGTGGTACCGGTCAATTATTAAAGTAAGGGCCAATTGGGAGGTAGAATCTACCCTCTTAGATTAGTTCGGCATTTTATTTTTCAACAAGTGAATATGTAAGCTGTAAAATACTTACTTTTAATTTTCCTAATCTTTCCGTTTATGTACTTGGTCTTTGATACCGAAACCACGGGTTTACCGTCGAATTTTGATGCGCCTATAAGTGATACTAATAATTGGCCACGCGTTGTTCAGTTGGCATGGCAAATTCATGACGAGATGGGTGTTTTGCTTCATCAGAAAGATTTTATTATTAAGCCTGTTGGCTATAATATCCCCATCAAATCACAGGAAATTCATGGAATTTCATCTAGTCTTGCCGAGTTGCTTGGTGAAGAAATGGCCGATGTTTTAGCGATGTTTAAAGATGATTTATCCAAGGTTGATTTTGTTGTTGGGCACAATATAAAGTTTGATCTCAATATCATGGGCTGCGAATTTTATAGGATTCAGGAGGAATCTCCTTTTGAAGGACTAACTATTTTGGATACATGTACCGAAAATACCGCCAAACTTTGCCAATTAACAGGTGGAAAATCAGGAAGATTTAAACTGCCTACCTTAAGCGAATTACATGCATTCCTATTTGGAAAATCGTTTTCAGATGCACACAATGCTACAGCAGATGTAGAGGCAACAACACGTTGTTTTCTCGAATTAGTGAGAAGGGGAAATTTTACCGAAGAAGAATTAAAAAAAGAAGCGGGCTATCTCAATAGCTTTAAAGCTTCTAATCTTGAGGCGATTGCTCCTATTGGCTTATCGCATGCCAACTTAAAGGCAGAAAGTGCTAAGCTACATTCAACATCAGCAAGGAAACAAGATCTTCATATTTCTGCAAACGAAATGGCGGATTTTGAGAAGGCTAATTTTGCTCACTTACATAACCATACTCAATTCTCTATTCTGCAGTCTACAAGTGACATTAAAGGACTTGTTAAAAAAGCGGGTGAGCTGAATATGCCTGCTATTGCCTTAACCGATATTGGAAATATGATGGCTGCTTTTCACTTCGAAAAAGCGGTCAGTGATTACAATAACGAAGTCAAAAAAGAAAGTGAAGAAGCTGTAAAATCAGGGGCTGATTTTAATAAAATACCGCTATTGCCAATTATTGGTTGCGTGTTTAATGTCTGTGCCGATCACCTTGATAAATCGCGCCAGGATAACGGTAGTCAAGTGCTACTGCTTGCCAAAAATAAAAAAGGCTATCATAATTTGATTAAGTTGTCATCTTATGCCTTCACAAAAGGAAAGTACTATGTACCTCGAATTGATAAGAACTTAATTGAGCAGTACCATAGTGATATAATCGTACTTTCTGGAAATGCGTATGGTGAAATTCCAAATTTGCTTTTGAATGTCGGAGAAAAACAAGCTGAGGAGGCATTGCTTTGGTGGAAGGGCTTGTTTAAAGATGATTTTTATATCGAAATTAATCGGCATAATACGGAAATAGAAGCGTTGTTAAATCAACAATTAGTGGATTTAGCGAATAAACACCAGGTGAAAATTGTTGCCACAAATAATACTTTTTATATTGAACAAAAAGATGCTGTAGCACATGATGTGTTGCTTTGTGTAAAAGACAATGAGCTGGTTTCAACACCTAAGGGATGGGGAAGAGGTTATCGATTTGGAATGGTTAATAACGAGTTCTATTTTAAAACCGCTGAGCAAATGAAGACGCTATTTGCTAACCTTCCCGATGCGATTATTAATATTCAAGAAATTATTGATAAATGCGAGCATTATTCCCTCGCTCGAGAAGTATTGCTTCCTGCCTTTGATATTCCGATAGAGTTCATTGACCCAAGGGATAAGGAAACAGGATCAAATTTTGGTGAAAATGCCTATCTGCGACACTTAACCTATGAAGGCGCGAAAAAAAGGTACGGCGAATTAAATGAAGGGTTAATCGAACGAATTGATTTTGAATTAAAAACCATTGAAAATACAGGGTATCCTGGGTATTTTTTAATTGTTCAAGATTTTTGCCAAGCCGCTAGAGATATGGGTGTTTCTGTAGGGCCTGGAAGGGGTTCCGCTGCAGGATCAGTGGTCGCTTATGCTACCAAAATAACGAATGTAGATCCCATTAAATACGACTTGCTTTTTGAGCGTTTTTTAAATCCAGATAGAATCTCCATGCCAGATATTGATATTGATTTCGACGACGAGGGTAGGGGGAAGGTGATCGATTACGTTATCCAAAAATATGGAGCAAATCAAGTGGCTCAAATTATTACCTATGGCACAATGGCGGCAAAATCTGCTGTTCGAGATACGGCTAGGGTTCTTGATTTACCGCTGCCTGATGCGGATAGGATGGCGAAGCTTATTCCTGATATTTCATTGAAGAAATTATTTACCATTGAAGATTTTTTACTTTCCGACGAATTAAAAAATAATCAAGAAGCATTCAATAATGCGAAGGAATTAAGGCGAATATTTAAAGGTGCTGATTTGAAAGGGCAAGTGCTACAAAAAGCCATGGAAATTGAGGGCACTGTTCGCAATACAGGTATTCATGCCTGTGGTGTAATCATAACGCCTGGGGACATTACTAATTTTGTTCCTGTCGCTACAGCAAAAGATAGCGAAATGGTGTGCACTCAATTTGATAATGCTGTCGCTGAATATGCAGGCTTATTAAAAATGGACTTCTTGGGATTAAAAACCCTAACCTTGATAAAAGATGCCCTAAAGTTACTTGCCGAAAACAGACAAATACACTTGGTTTCTGATGATTTTCCTGATGACGATGAACTTACTTATGCACTCTTTCAAAAGGGTGAAACGGTGGGTATTTTTCAATATGAATCGCCAGGTATGCAAAAATACCTGAAGGAATTAAAGCCGACCGAGTTTGGTGATTTAATTGCTATGAATGCCTTGTATCGTCCGGGTCCAATTGAATACATTCCTTCGTTTATTAAACGAAAACATGGTATAGACAAAATTGAATATGACTTAGATGATTGTTCAGAAATCCTCAAAGAAACCTACGGCATTACCGTATACCAAGAGCAGGTTATGCTCCTGTCGCAGAAACTAGCCGATTTCACGAAAGGGGAGGCTGATACTTTGCGAAAAGCAATGGGTAAAAAAGACGCGAAGGTTTTAAGTAAAATGAAACCTGCATTCATTGAGCGAGGTGGCTTAAAGGGACATGATGCGCAGAAATTAGAAAAAATTTGGAAGGATTGGGAAGCTTTTGCTTCTTACGCTTTTAATAAATCCCACTCTACTTGCTATGCATGGATTGCCTACCAGACAGCTTACCTAAAAGCAAATTATCCTGCTGAATATATGGCGTCTGTTTTAAGTAACAACATGAATGATATGAAACAGGTTACTTTTTTCATGGAAGAATGTAAACGCATGGGTATAAATGTACTCGGACCTGATATCAACGAATCTAAATTTAGCTTTACGGTCAACAAAGAAGGCGCAATTCGATTTGGACTTGGCGCCATCAGGGGAATGGGTGCTGGAGCGGTGGAAGCCATTATTGATGGTCGCGATCAGGAGAATTACTCTTCTATTTTTGATTTTTCAAAGAAAATAAACCTTAAAAGTTGTACAAAGAGAGTCTTTGAATGCCTTGTATTTGCCGGTGGCTTTGATTCATTTACAGGCGTTAACCGAGCGCAATACTTGCTCAAAGACACGAATGGAAGAACATTCATTGAAGGTGTCCATAGATTTGGTGAACTCTATCAATTTAATTTGAATTCACCTCAATACGATATGTTTGGAAATCAAACGGGTGATTTTTTACCAGAACCAATAATTCCATTTTGTGATGAATGGCCTAGCAGTTATAAATTGAATAAAGAAAAAGAAATGATTGGAATTTATATCTCCGGTCATCCTTTAGACGATTATAAGCATGAAATTGAGGCTTTTTGTCCTGCGAATGTTGGAATGCTGGCTGATTTTGCTGCGAATAAGGGAAGAGATTTGTTTTTTGCCGCGATTGTCACGAGTGTTGAGCATCGCTTAACAAAATCAGGTGATCCTTTCGGGACCTTGACCTTTGAAGATTATACCGATCAGTTTAAATTAAATATCTTTAAAGAGAACTACCTCAGATATAAACACTTCATGGTGCCGGGAACTTTCCTTACCCTGCGCGGTAGAATTGAAATTCCTCGGTATCGGAATGAATTAGAGTTTGTCGTGAGCAGCATAGAATTATTGGACGATCTGAGGGATAAGAAAACAAAAAATATTCAGTTGACTATTTCTAATAGTGATCTTGATAATTTACTCATAGACGAATTAAATGGGGTTTTTACAGCCAATAATGGCAACACTCCAGTGGAATTTAATATTGTCGACCACTTGGATGGTTTTGAGGTTAAACTTCCATCACGCTCTATAAAGGTGCGGCCAGGAACAGAACTTTATAAAGAACTGCAACGATTAAATGTCTTGTTTAAGCTAAATTGAATTAAGCTCTACAGAAATGGAGGGCAAGTAAGCTTAGTTGTTCTTAATTAGTTGAAAAGAGGTAAGTTGTCCCTCGCCGATTGTTAGTTGGTAAGTCCCATTTGGCAAGGCAGATAAATTAACTTCTGTTTCCAATGAAGTCAACATACCTGTTTGTACGATTCCTCCCAAAGCATTGTAAATCGTATAAGAACTTGTTAGCAGATTGGATTTAATCGTTAGTGAAGTAGACAGGGGATTTGGAAATACGATTATATCTTGATTAGGAACTTGACTGATGGAATTCATACTTAATGTTCCTCTTTTGTAAATTACCATACCAGAAATGGCATCTTGAAAAACACAATGTACCTTCCCATTGGCATAAATAATATCCGGATTACTTTGTGAACCCAAGGTTGAATCATTAACAATTGCTTTAGAATTCACTAATTCTTGGATTGAGCCACTCACCGTAATTCCAGCGAAAATATCGTTGTTTGAAGGGGAGCTTTCTTGCCAAATCAAGACAATTGTATCATTTTTTCC
>JBILCD010000118.1:0-7649 GCA_044353285.1 Crocinitomicaceae bacterium
ATTGGAACAATGGATATTGTTATCGCAGCATCAATTGTAGTCGATGCAGGGAATGATACTACCGTTTGTTCTGGAAGTCCGCTTTTATTATCGGGCAGTGGCGCTACAAGCTACAGTTGGTCAAATGGGATTCAAGACAGCACAATTTTCATTGCGAATACCACGACCAATTACACCGTAACAGGAAACACAGGTTCATGCCAAGACATGGATGAAGTATTAATTACGGTCATTCCTACCCCATCCGCTTCAGTATCTGGAAATATCACAGGAAATAGTGCTCAATTTACAAATACTACAACCAATGGAACAAATTATTTTTGGGATTTTGGAGATGGGAACACCACTACCTCGGGAACATTGGCAGGCATTAATCATACCTACACCGCACCTGGAACCTACCAAGTTCAATTGATTGCAAACAACAATGGGTGTTTGGACACCACTTATTATAGCATTACGATTCAGCCGGTCGTTCCACCCGTGCCGATCGTTCCACTTAGTGTTGAAATTCCAAATTTCTTTACTCCGAATGGCGATAATGACAATCAACTTTATCAATTACTCCTGGAAGGTGATAGCACTTTTACAGCGGTAATTTTGAATAGATGGGGAGAACAAGTTAAAGAATTAAATGAGCAAAATCCGAGTTGGGATGGCACATTCCGAGATAAAAATTGTCCGGAAGGAGTCTATTTTATTATCTATAAGGTAATTGGCATAAATCAAACGACCAAAGAAGGTCATGGATTTTTACATTTAATTAGGTAGTTATCCGAATGATTGATTTAAAATTATACATGATCATGTTAGGGTGTCGCCCAGCAGGTAGAAACACAGAACAACATGACATATTTTTTGGAATTGGAAGCTCGATTAACGATATAATTCCCCAACTTAATACATTCTGGCCTGAGGCAAAGGGAAAAATTCACATTGATGCATGGCGAGAAGTGAGTTGTGTCGATCAACACAAAATAGAAATAGTTGCCAAAGGACTAGAGACATCGAACCAAACGCAATTGTTTTTCATCAATCTAGGCGGATACAAAGAAAATGAATTCGAAGAATACCACTATAAAATAATATGCACTGGAGCCACCTTAGCAGAGGCCACGACAAAGGCAAAAGCAACTAGCTTTTACAAACAGTATGATTTTAATGGTGCCAAGTCGCACATAGACGACAAATTTGGGATTGATATAGATGAAGTGTATAATGTTACTGATATTCTTGCGTCCGATTTAACAGCGAAATTTGCGATAAAAATCACCAAATCCAATGATTTGACCGAAGATGAATTACATATTGGCTACCTAAAATTATAGGGGTTTGAGTATGCGCTTTGGTACCACCAATCAAATTCATAAGCAAATTCATAAGCAAACATTAATCTAATTTTGAGAAATCATTCTATTTTACTTTCTTTTTTTCTTGACAAAAAAAGAAACAAAAAAGTCAAGGCACTGAATTTCTATTTTGTTCGCAAAGTATAATTTTTCAACTACTTTCAACTCGTTGCGAACAATTTTAACTCCTTTCTGAAACTCAAATTTTTGAAAAATGTTCTTACAGAAATTTTAAAAATTAACAGTTTCAATTCAGTAGCAAAAACCATAAAATTCAAGGCCGAATACTTCCTCCTCGGCGGACGATAATAATCACTAAATAGTTCTTATTACGAATGAATTCTTGGTTTTTAAGATTAAATAATTTACTAGAAAGATTGGGATTACTCAAAAAAGTATTCAATCTAGCATCAATACGACTAAAGCAAAATCTTCCACCAAATAAGGCTAACGAAACCCGTAAGAAATGCACCAAATAATAGTGCCAATACAAAACGCTTTACAAACCTTTTACGACTTTCAATAATCGGCATCATCTTTAAATAAACTGTATCGCTCTGGTTAGGAGTAAGAAAGGTTACCAACAACCAAACAGCGCTTGTTAAAAGGGTAACAACCAAAATTCGAGACTCTTCCATTGGAAATTCTTTAAACGGTAATAAGTCATGAAACATAGGATATAACAAGGTAAAGAAACTCGAACTAAACATAGAACTTAATTGCGACCATGCGTTAATTCGAAACCAAATCCATCGCAAAATGTATACCGGAGCTACTCCAGCAGCAATTGAAAAAGATAATTTAATCAAACTTTGCATATTATCAATTTGTACTGCAAAAATAACTGCGAGAGAAGTCAAAAACACCATCGAAAAATAAGAAATGAAACGAATTTTTTTTTCAGATGAAGTTGGATGGAGGTATTCCTTGTAGGCATCAATCGTGAGAAAAGAAGTTCCCCAGATTAAAACTGATTCAGAGACAGAGATAAACATTACAAAAAAACCTAATAAAAGAAATGATTTAAAAGCCACAGGAACAACATTGAAAACACTTTGCACATAGGAAAGTTCTTGATTTGTTGAAGCATCAGAAACACCTAAAATAAATAATATATGAGCGATAATAAAAAAACTTAAGATGACAGAAAAAACCACTGCCAATAGTCCCGAAGAAACAGCTTGCTTTTTATTCTTGACCGAGGTAAAACGAGCCATTTCTGGACCTCCACCATCAAATAAATTACAACTCCACCACTGAATGCCTATAAACACACACAGTATAAACCAACCAGCTTGATCATTATCAGCAGGTAATAGTGACTTTTTTTCAGGATACTTATCGAAATAAGCATACATACTATCCCAACCGTCACTTACCTGCCAAACAGAAATAAAAATTAAAAGCAAACAACTAATATATATCACTGCATTTAGCGCATCAATTTTAAACTTGAGTCCGAAAGCATTTTTAAGTGAATAAAGACACAAAATTACTCCCGAATAACATATCGCTAAATTGTCACTGAAACCAAAGTAGGTTTGGAGCACGCGAGAAAAGCCAAGCAAGTGAAAACATAAAGAAAGCGATACGACTAATCCACCAACATACACTGCGCGAAATAAATGCAGCATTCGACCACTTCTCCCGGGAAATCGGAATAGCAAAAATTGGTTGTCGGTGATAAAATTCATTTTTTGCCAAAGCGGCGCGAAAACAAGCGGGATTACAAAAGAACCAATCAAACCAACCCAAACAAACCATAGACCCTTCATGCCATATTGGGCAATAATACCCGATAAAAATTGGCCTTGGTCCAACGACAATTGAAGCATAAAAAGTGAAAAGCCAGAAATAAGCCAAGATACTTTTTTGCTAACCTTAAAAAGAGATTGAAATTGCCTGTTCTTTTGGATAAAAATTAGTCCAATGAATAGCAACAGATAAATAATAATTACTAGCACAAAATCGAAATTACGAATTATAGACTAGTAATAAAAAGGAGAAGCGAAGAATAAGCCACCAAAAACACTCAAAATAATTTTTAGACAAGAAACATATCAAATTTGCAGAAAAATAAAATAAATATGGATGTATACATTATGCAATACAAAAGATCTTGACCTAAGAATCAAACAACTCTACAATTACTATTGATCTTTTGAATAGTACTAATTAACAAAAAAAATTAAGGTTATTTAGCTCAAAATTCAATAATAATTAATCAAAATAAATTTGTGTTCTTTTTCGATGCATTGACCTCCAAATATCTTAATTTCTGATTAATTGGCAAATGTGAAGAATGGGGAGGAATGAACTCAAAAACCATAGGGAATATTAGTGATAATTCCCTAAATACTAATTCCTGAAGTTCAAGATTTATTTGTAAAGTGTCCAACAAAGTGTGAATCACAATTCTTTCTTCAATGATTGAATTTAGATTTTTTAGGATTTTTTTTGAATAATCATACAGCCATTCCCAATAAGTAGAATCAAAACCCCGCAAAACATAATAAAATAATAAGCGGTAAGAATAATAACGAATTTTGGGAAAAACATATAACTCCTCCAGGTTTTTCTCACTAAAATTATGATCAATGTATATTTTCTTGCCAATTTCTAACACTTTATCTTTATTTGACGTGATAAAATAGAAGCGTAATAATAAAGCATTCCCAAATAAGTTATCTTGAAGATTTTTAATCGAATCTATTGATTTAACATTCTCTAAATAATAAAATAGGCCTTCCTCGTAGTTTTTTACCTGAAAATCAGGGTCAGCCCATAATTCAAAAAAAGTCTCTCTCACAATAGGCAGCGAATGAAATTGCTTAAAAAATTCAAGATTGCTACCCGAATTTGATCTTAATGAATGATACAATTGCCCTCCAATGAGTATTTTCTTATCGAAAGACAAATCTTGAGGGAACTGCTCCAAGAAAGAATAAATTGGTTTTAAATTTCCAACATGGATTGAAAAAGTAAGTAAACTCTCATAGCTTTTTTCATCCTGGAAAGCACCATAAAGTGATTGAAAATCTGTTAAATTCTTTAGCTCATTTTCTAAGAAAAACCAATTGGAAAACCCCAGAAATTCAGCAAAAATATCTAAGGTATGAACATAGGGGATATTTACATTAGAGCTCAACAGAAACAAGCGATAAATTGTACTTTCGGAAACTGATTTATTTGTTTCTAAAGCAATTAATTGATTCATTTTTTTACAATCAAACTTCGAAAGTAATTGATAACCAAGTTTTGATTCAAGCTTGAACTTTAGATTATGGAGTAAATAGTAGGAAATTTTATATTTTGGTTTCGGCATTCTATAATTTAATGTGTATTTATGTTGAAACGCGAATCGATATCCCTAAATCATAATTGAAGAAAGCATTGTTTTCGAGAGCAGTAAATCCGTTGATAGACAATTCAGTTTTTGTAAGAAAAGCAAACAAGTACTTTTTGTTCAAAAAGCAATCAATTTCACGGTCAATATTTAACACTTGAGTAAATGCAGTTCCGTATATTACAATAAAGACGAAAAAAAGACTATTTTTCATTAGTGAACCTCTTATTTACCACACTTGGTATAACCAACGGATAAACCATACCGAAAAGGCTACTAAAATAGCTATTCCAATTGTAATAGCGGCGCCACCAACAATTTTAAACAACTTAAATCCAACGAATCTAAATCTCGGTTTAAGGTAGCATCGTGTTCATATTTTTTTTTTTATAAACTAATCTTTAATACACCTAACATACATACCCATTCCTTTATTCTCTGAATAAGTGTAATTTGAAATGCTCTTAACATTTTGATACCATGCAGTTCTTTTTAATTCATCCTCAGAAGTCCATAAAAAAGATTGTTCTCCTAATTCATTAAAACTACCATCTATAGATCTACATCCTCCAGCCATCAATTCAAAGCCACTATTACAATATTCAGTGCCGCTTATATAGTTCCAAGCTGATCTCATTTTAATTGAATATACAGCTTGTCTTAATGTCTTATTATACCCAACATTATTAACTGAGTCTTTTTTTGAAATAGCTAATTCTAAATCTTCAATATCTTGTCTTGACGGAATATGAGAACCCAATGGGCTTAATCCTCTTTCGTCATTTACAGCATACCAGTTATATAGTAAACCATATTTATCACCGTTCAATTTATCATTATTATAATAACACCAAGTTGGCTGACCATTTTCCGCAGCCTTAATCCATTCTTCTTTCGTTTTGGACTCTGGTATTAAGTCACCATTTCTAAATTTTTTAACGTTTAAATTTTTCGTCATCCAAATTTTTCCACCAAAATCCATTGCTGGATAAACTTTATTATTTCTAATGTCCACTATTGAATCAATTCCTAATCTTGTATTAATTGCCTTTTGTTCAGATTCTAAATTTCCTGTCCAACCTAGTAATCCCTTTTCACGAATGCATCTAATTGAAAAACCAGATTCTTTAGGTCCACTGTAATATGCAATATTATATTCATCAGCATACATAAACCAAGAATTATCAATGTCTTTTGTTGTAGAACTCCAATAAATTCCAACTTTGTTCTTGTACGTTGAATTCCCAGATTGATCAATTCCACCTCCAGCAATCATATTAAAACCGCTTGCATTTTTACCTTGCGTACCTTGATAAAGTAAATCTTCTGTTTTTAAATTCACATAGGAGTAATTATTTGTAAGTTTCTTCCAATCTTCAATACTCGGAATCTTCCAATCTAAAGGAGCTAATCCCCTACTGTCATTAAGTGCATGCCAATTGTATAATCTTCCATACATCTTCTCATTTTCTAGATTAAATTTATAATAGCACCATACTGGTTGCGATTTCTTTCCCGCATTTATCCATTCCGTTTCATTTTTAGCTTCCTTAATTGAATCTCCATTTCTAAATTTTCCAACTTTTAAATTCTCTATCATCCAAACTTGATCTTTTAAAATCTTTGTGTTATATTGATTATTACAGTTGTCATTTATTAAAGTTTGAGCTTTCACATAACTTAAGCTGCATATGAGATAAAATAAAATGATTGATTTAATGTGATTTTTAAAAATTCTGGTTTTCATTTGTTTAGTATTAATTTTAAATCTAAATTACCTTTATTTTTAGTTGAAAATTAGTTTAAGTAAGTTTAAGTATTTTGATTTTTAATACATAAAATAGAAAATTTACATCCTAGAATAAAGTGTCAATCTCAATTTAACCATAATAATTCAGTAGAATCTACAGTTGAGGAAGTCATGAATGTTTACATTTAATACCTTAAGTCAAGGTAACCTCATCGTTTTCAATTTCTACAACATCACCAACAATCATTTTAGCACGTCTTCGGTATTCGATTTCGCCATTTCGAAGTACTAAGCCTGCATCAATTAAATGCTTGGCATGACCACCTGTGGAAGCAATGCCTAAAGCCTTCAACAAGGCCATTAATTCGATATATTCACCTTCTATTTTAAATGTTGACGTCATACTTTCCCTTTAAAATTAGCATATAGTTCATCTGCTGCCTCGAAGGGAGAAATCAGACCTTGTTTTACCTTCTCTTGATAATTTAGCAATTCGTCTTTCCATGCTTTTTCGCCGAAAAAACCCTGTTGAATTAAAAAAGAAATGTTTTCATTAAAAAATGAGATATCTTGTTCTTTTCGTTGAAATTCGTGCATTCCATTCGATTTCATAAGGTCAAAGTAGCGATTTACTAGTTCGTACACTTCCTCTATTTTTTCTTCTTCAAGACTGCTACACGTTTGCACTTTAGGAAGCCAATCCCCTTCTTGATGAGCAAATAAATGCAAGGCATTTTGATAGGCTATTTTTGCTTGCTTAGCCTTTTGACTATTTTCACCATCTGCTTTAGTAATTAGGATAGCATCAGCCATTTCCATGATGCCACGTTTTATTCCTTGAAGTTCGTCGCCAGCACCAGCTAGCATGAGTAATAAAAAGAAATCAACCATAGAATGCACCATCGTTTCAGACTGACCAACACCCACGGTTTCAATAATAATAACATCATAGCCAGCCGCTTCGCAAAGAAGGATCGACTCGCGTGTATGACGCGCCACACCACCTAGCATATCACCTGTTGGCGTAGGGCGAATAAAAACATTTTCTTGCAAGGAAAGCCAATTCATTCGTGTTTTGTCTCCCAAAATACTACCGCCACCAATCGAAGAAGACGGATCAATCGCCAATACAGCAATGCGATGTCCCTTACTCAGTAATACCTTTCCAAAAGCTTCAATAAAGGTGCTTTTTCCTACACCAGGA
>JBILCD010000299.1:0-7641 GCA_044353285.1 Crocinitomicaceae bacterium
GGTGGAGGTTTAGGTTCATCTGGTTATTCGGGAAGTGCCGGTGCAGCAGGTGGAACGACCAATGGATCCAACAGTTCTTCAAGTAGTGGCGGAGGTAGTTACGGAAATGGCGGTACGCAATCAGGTGGAGGAGCATCTTCTGGCTGTTGTGGAACTGGAACTTCGGGTTCTTTGGGTCTAGGAGGTAATGGAGTAAACGGTTCAGGTTGTGGTGGTTATTCTGATGGTTATGGCGGCGGTGGCGGCGGTGGATACTACGGCGGTGGCGGTGGTGGAAACTGTGGCGGTGGAACTGGTGGCGGCGGTGGATCATCATATATTGTAGGATTGTCTGGTGTAACTGCTACAGCGGGAGTTAGAAGTGGTAATGGTCAAATTATCATTACTTGGACGGCCTCAGGAGGATGTTCTTCTTCAGTGGTGCCAGTAGTGGCTACAGTAACCCAGCCTGCTCAACCTGCGGTAGCGAATGCAAGTATTTGTTCGGGTCAAACAACTTCTTTGGTTCCTTCAGGTGGTTCAAGTTTTGCATTTTATTCCAATTCTAACCTAACAGGGTTTTTAGGAATGGGTACGTCTTATACTTCACCTGCCTTAACGGCTAATACCACTTACTATGTTACCACTACTCAAGGTAGTACAGGTTATCCAAATGGTGCGGGCGGTACTTTCAATTACAGTTCAGGAGCTAGTAATTCTCAAATTGCACAAGCGGCTTGCGAATCTGTATATGGTGTAGGTCAATGTAATACAGGTGGATGTGGTGCTTTCTCTTATTGGAAAGCAACTGCTCACTTGAATTGTGACTGTAATAAAGCGCCAGGTCAATATGAATTTATTTATTCTAATACAGGTTACAATGGTGTTGGAGACGATTATGGTGGGGCAGCTACTAGTGTAGCAGGAATGCAGTTATTTACTCGTGTGAAAGCTGCTTCGGGTTGTACTTCTAACTCTTGGAACTTGGCTCAAGCCAATTTAGGTACAGGCTTTTCTGGATGTCAAAGTTCTCCTGTAGCCGTATCTGTTACGGTTAATCCAGCTATTACTGTATCAGCAGGAACCAATACAACCGTTTGTACTGGATCAAGTACAAACTTGGCTGGAACAGCATCCGGGTCAGGAAATATTACCTATTCTTGGTCTCCTTCAACGGGATTAAGCTCAACAACTATTGCTAATCCAACTGCAACGCCTAGTGCGAATCAAACTTATACTTTAACGGCTTCGGCAAACGGTTGTTCAGCTACTAGTACAGTAGCGCTTACTGTTGCGAATCCACCGTCAACACCATCTGTTAGCGGTACCACTATTTGTAATAATCAAACAGCGACTTTAACGAGCAGCAGTTCTGGGAATACCATCGTTTGGTACTCAAATTCAAATGGAACAGGTCAATTGGGATCAGGTAACTCTTTTACCACTCCAACGCTCACAAGCAGCTCCACTTACTATGTTGGTGCTTCTTTGGGATCGTCAAGTTCTCAATTTGTGGTGAACTCTTTGGCCACTTCTGGATCCTTTGTAACCGATCATAATAGTTACACCGGTGATGATAGAGGAGGTATTGCTGTAACTCAACAATATTACTATTATGTAGGCGATAACAATACAGTTAGGTATGATATGCCAGCCTTAAACAACCCTGTGTCATACACGCGAAGGGATGGAATTTTTAGTGATTTGGGTGGAAATGGAACGATGTATACATTATGGAATGGTTCTTCTGATCCTGTTGGAGGTTCTTTTACAGTAACCTCCGTAAGGACGCTGAATGCTGACCTTTCCTTTGGTTCAACCACTATTCCTCTAAGTACAACCTTTACCATGAATAGTGGGGCAGCGATTTTTGCAGGGGTAAATAATGTTATTTTATTTACGGGTGCATCTGGGTCTCCTGCAAACACCTATTTTAAAGTGGCGCTTCCTTCAGGGGCAGTTACCAATTTAGGTGCTTCTACCTTGTCTTACGCAGGATCTGAAAACTGGGCAGTTTGGGGAATTTCTGAATTTGATGGTACCGATAATAGAATCGTTTATGTATCGAACTCTTCAACTATAAGCAGAAAGAATTTAACCACTAATGCCGTTTCTACTGTTCAAAGCTATTCAAGCTTAAGCGACATGGCTTGTATTACATATGCTCCATGGTATAATAGATGGTATTGGCATCACGAGGGTGGTTCTCAGTTTGGAGGATCTTCAGAAACGGCAGGTTACTGCAACGGTACGCATACCTTAACTACGGCAACTACATCTACATGTGTTTCTGCAGTGACACCTGTAACGGTTACCGTTACGCAACCGGCTCAACCTACGATTTCAAACGCAACTATTTGTTCAGGTCAAACAACTGCCCTTACGGCATCTGGTAGCAGCTATTATGGTTGGTATACCAATTCTAATATGACTGGACTAATCGGAACAGGAACTTCCTACACAACACCAGCCTTAACTGCAAATACTACTTATTACGTTACAAGTGCGACTGCAAATCTTGGATATCCAAATGGTGCAGGCGGTGTATTTACTTACAGCTCTGGAGCCTCGAATTCTCAAATTGCACAAGCGGCTTGCGAATCTGTATATGGTGCAGGTCAATGTAACACAGGTGGTTGTGGTAATTTAACGTATTGGAAAGCAACTGCTCACGTTAGTTGTGACTGTAATAAGGCCCCAGGTCAATATGAGTTTATTTATTCTAATACCGGACAAAGTGGTGTTGGAGATGATTATGGTGGAGCGAGTACGAGTGTAGCAGGAATGCAATTATTTACTCGAGTTAAAGCTTCTTCGGGTTGTAATTCTAACTCTTGGAACTTGGCTCAAGCTAACTTGGGTGCTGGTTCTTCTTCAAATTGTCAAAGTTCTCCAGTTGCGGTATCCGTAACAGTGAACCCAGCCCTTACTGTATCCGCAGGAACAGGTTCTAACGTATGTTCTGGTTCGTCAGTAACTTTGAATGGTACCGCTAGTACGGCTTCAGGAAACATCAGTTATTCTTGGTCTCCTTCAACGGGTTTAAGTGCTACAAACGTAGCTACTCCTAGTGCTTCGCCGAATAGTACACAAACTTATACCCTTACAGCTACTGCTAATGGGTGTTCGGCAACGAGTACAACAACCTTAACGGTTAACCAAACGCCTGCTACTCCTACTGTTTCTTCAGCTTCAATCTGTGCTGGATCAACAGCTGCTCTTACAGCTAGTGGATCAAGCAATTATGTGTGGTCTACCAATTCAAATGGAACGGGTCAATTAGGTACTAGTGCTACTTATACTACGCCAACGTTGAACGCTAATACTACGTATTATGTTCAGTCATCCACTCCTCAAAGTGGAACTCAAACTTTTGCTTACACAGGTGCGGTTCAAACCTTCACTGCTCCAGTAACTGGTGCATATGCTATAGATGTCTATGGTGCTCAAGGAGGGAACAGCAGCCAATATTCAGGCGGTTTAGGTACTCGGGTTCAGGCTTCTTATAATTTAACGGCTGGACAAACCATCAATCTTTATGTAGGTCAACAACCAAGTAACGCAACAGGAGGTTGGAACGGCGGTGGAAACAGTGGTGGAAGCGGTCAAGGTGGAGGTGGAGCGAGTGACATTCGTGTTGGCGGAACTGCTTTAAGCAATAGAGTAGTTGTTGCTGCCGGAGGTGGTGGTGGTGGATTAGGTGCATCTGGTTATCCCGGAAGTGCTGGTGCAGCAGGTGGAACGACCAATGGATCCAACAGTGCTTCAGCTAATTCTGCTTACGCTAATGGGGGAACGCAAACAGGTGGAGGTACATCTACTGGCTGTTGTAATTCTGGAACTTCAGGTTCTTTGGGTCTGGGTGGTAATGGACAAAATGGTAGTCCTTGTGGTGGTTCCTATGCTTCTGGTTGGGGCGGCGGCGGCGGCGGTGGATACTACGGCGGTGGCGGTGGTGGAAACTGTGGCGGTGGTTCCGGTGGTGGAGGTGGATCTTCATATATTGTAGGATTGTCGGGTGTAACTGCTTCAGCAGGAGTTAGAAGTGGTAATGGTCAAATTATCCTTTCTTGGACTGGAACTGGTTGTTCTTCTCCGGTTGTACCTGTGGTAGTTACTGTTAATCAAGCACCTGCAGCGCCAACAGCAAGTAATCAAAGTATTTGCTTAGGTCAATCAGCTACTATAACAGCTTCTACTAATGCTAACTGGTATACGGTTCCTTCTGGTGGTACTGCTTTCGGAACGGCAACTTCATACACAGCATCTGGTTTAACCTCAAACGTAACCTATTACATGGAAGGTGTTAATGGAAATTGTTTGAGTCCTACTCGTACAGCTGTTACTGTAGCAGTAAATCCTATTCCAGCTTCAAATGCTGGTGCAGATATTACGGGAACAGTTACTTGTGGAAAAAACACTGTTCCTGTGAGTGCCTCTGCCTTGGCTTCAGGTCAGACGGGCATGTGGTCTGTAGTCAGTGGAACAGGCAATACGCTCTTTAGTTTAGGAAATGCTGCAAATGACAATTTCACCGGTACTTACGGCCAAACCTATACGCTAGGTTGGGCGGTAACCAATACTGCTACCGGTTGTACCGGAAACGATCAAATGGTGGTTACCTTTAATCAACCAAATGCTTCAATTCTTGGCAGTAACATTGTGAACGGAGATTTATTATGGTGTGGCTTGACCGGAACAGATTGGTCAACCTCAACAAATTGGTATCAGAAAATAAATAATGACTACGTTAGAATGTCTGGTAGTGTTCAGCCGGCAATCACCCATGAAGTGTTTACTGTCAATCAAACCAATGGTGGTATGTGTATAGGAAATAACAACCCTACGCTAAGTATTTCTAGTAATGCTGAAGATGTTTATGTTGGTCCAGGTATTACGCTTAATCTTACCAATGACAGTTTAAATATAGCTGGTAATTTAGAAAATTACGGCACTTTGGTAGCAGCTATTGGTACGGTAAACTTTACCGGTTCAGCGAACGGGTTTATAGGTGGAACAGGAAATACACAGTTGTTTAATATGCGCATAAATAAAAGCGGTGGGGCTTCATTAAGTTTACAACAGCCTGTGCTTGTCACCAATACATTGACAATGGTACAAGGAAATGTAAATACAACAACTACTAACTTGTTAACCCTTGGGCAAAACAGCTCGACATCGGGTAACTTAGTATATGGTAGTGGTTCAATTGTAGGTCCACTTAGAAGATTCTATGCAAGTTCAGCTACGTCTGGCGATGCAGGCTTATTTCCTGTAGGAACTTCTGCTTACAATCGCTATGCACGCGTAAACTTTACGAGTTCGCCTGGAACTAATCAGTACCTTACAGTTCGTTACGTGACTGGTGCACCAATGTCTGGAGGGATTCCTTTGTATAATGGATTGCCATTAATGATTACTGGTGCCATGATCCAAAACTATTCAGCGGATGGTTACTGGCAAGTTGATCCAACTGGTGGTTCTTACAGTTCTAGTATTGCTTCCACAAGTTATGATGTAACCTTATTTGCTAATAACTTAACAGGAATGACAACGCCACAGATTTGTAGAATTATCAAATCACCGGGGTCTAACACAAGTGGAAGTAACCACGTAGTATGGCAGGCTTGTGGAACGCCAGTGACTGTAGCTACAGGTGCAGCGCCTTCATCTTTCGCTGTTACCAGCACAGCTGTTACAGGTTTCAGTTGGTTCAACATTGGATCACCTAATGGTCAAGCGCTTCCGGTTGAATTGATGAGTTTTTCAGGAAACTGTGAAGATGGTCAGGTGAACCTTGAGTGGCAAACCGCAAGTGAGCACAATAGCTTATACTTCGAAGTAGAGAAATCAAGAGATGGTGATAACTGGCAAGTATTGTCTACGATTCCATCTGCTGGAAACAGCACTGAATTATTAACTTATTCAGCAGTAGACGCTCATGCAGGTGAGGGTAATAACTACTACCGTTTGAATCAAGTGGATATCGATGGGGCCAATAAGGTATACGACATCATCAATGTTAGCTGCTCTGGAGGAAACAAAGGTTACTTCTCAACCTACCCGAACCCAAGTTCTGGTGCTTTCCAAGTGGTCTTGAATAACAAAGAAATGCTAGGCTCAGCTACCTTGAGTATCCGTGATACGAAAGGAGCTTCTTTATTACAAAGAGGAATAGAGGTGAAGCCAGGTATCAATTTATTCAGTATCAATGACCTTAATTTGGCACCGGGTGTGTATTACATCCAAGTGATAAATGGAGATCAAACTACGGAGGTTATTAAAGAAGTGATTCGATAAAATAACCTATCGCAATGGAGCAAGGAGCTCTTCAAAGTTTGAGTTCTTTCGAACAATACAAAAATCCCCAGGAGACTGGGGATTTTTTATTTATGTAAGTTTTTTTAAATATTGTCCGCTTGTATTGATAAGAGAATAATTCAATTGAAATAAGAATTGGGTGACGTGACTTTCGGCTTTGCCTAGGCGGACTCAATGCACTTTCGATTCGATATTAAAAAACTTATAGATTTTAAATACCCCTTAAAATTTTCAAGGGGTATTTGTTTTAGTAATAACAATTCGTTTCAAATGAAAATTTGATTAGGTTGACAAATAATGATAAATTGTTAATATTATACTAATGAGTTTTTGAGAAAATTTTGTTTCTTTACGATTCTAAAAAAATCATTTTTTGTGTTGTTAAAACAAATTTATGTCTTAAGAAAAACAGCAAGTTTCTGTTTAGATCAAAGATCTTTTAAAAAATTTATTTCTGTTTTAGTACTGTTGTTGCTTGGGGGAAATGGTTGGGTGCAGACCACTGGTATTTATGAAAGCTATATTATCCTAAATATTAATAACGCAGGTAATACTTTTTACGATTTGAATGCTTCGACCGCTAATATTGATTTCAGTGGTGCAAACCTAGGCACCTTTTTAACGGGTAACAATACACTTGTAATTGCGGGTGGAGAAAATAAAACTTATAAATGTAGTGGTGGAGATATCACAGGAGGCAATACTAATTATCGAGTCTATTTAAGCTCTGGAAGCGCCCCTAGTTTTACCTCTTTGGCAATGTCCTGGGTTTCAAATGATGCTGGAGGTTGTGGCGGCAACCAAACTTGGAGAATAAACAATAACACAGCCAATATCATCTCTAGTTTGGCTCCAGGTGCTTATACTCTTGAGGTATATTCTGATGCCCCAGGGTGGCCTTACACTGCTTATGCATCTAACAGTGGCGCTAATTACAAAGCGAGTTTTACTGTTGTTAACCAAGCGCTTCCGGTTGATTTGATGAGTTTTTCAGGAAACTGTGCCGATGGTCAGGTGAACCTTGAGTGGCAAACCGCGAGTGAGCACAATAGCTTATACTTCGAAGTAGAGAAATCAAGAGATGGTGAAAACTGGCAAGTATTATCTACGGTTCCATCTGCTGGAAACAGCACTGAATTATTGACTTATTCAGCAGTAGACGCTCATGCAGGTGAGGGTAATAACTACTATCGTTTGAATCAAGTGGATATTGATGGGGCAAATAAGGTATACGACATCATCAATGTTAGCTGCTCTGGAGGAAACAAAGGTTACTTCTCAACCTACCCGAACCCAAGTTCTGGTGCTTTCCAAGTGGTCTTGAATAACAAAGAAATGCTA
>JBILCD010000119.1:0-7630 GCA_044353285.1 Crocinitomicaceae bacterium
TTATTGCATTCGTACTTTCAGCCATTACCTCAGTATTAACTATAGTTTGACAGCCATTCGCATCGGTAACTGTTACTGAATAGTTTCCAGCCGCAAGGTTTGACAAATCTTCGCTTGTTTCGTTGGTGTTCCATAGGTACGTATATGCTGGTGTTCCCCCGCTTACGCTTAAGTCAATCGTGCCATTATTACTACTATTTGCTGTGCTAGTTATTACAGTTGCATTCAGTTGGCTTGGTGCAGTGATAGTATAGCTTGACGATGTTTTACAGCCATTACCATCCGTTAAGACGAAGCGATAGGTTCCAGGAGATAGGTTACTAAGGTCTTCCGTAGTAGCGCCATTATCCCAAGCATAAGAAAAATTTGGTGTGCCTAGCAATACCGTAACATCTATGGATCCATTGTTTGAACCAAAACAAGATATATTCACTTGATTTGCAGTAAACAGGGCAGCAGGGCTTGTTGTAACATCAATCGCTGTATCTAATACGCATCCATGTGCATCTGAGATTTGAATATTGTAAGTGCCAGCTGGCAAGCTATCTTGAAACATTCCTGTGCCGTTGTTTGACCACTGAACGGTGTAGGGTGCTTGTCCACCTGTTGGGTTAATTAATATGCTTGATGAGTTTGCAACACAACTTCCTGCAACTTCTGCATTCGTTTGAATAGGGCTTGATACAAAGGTGCTTGCCATTAAAACAGCAGCAGCAGCGTTGACTCTTCCTGCTCCAATTTTACCTGCATAATTTGGATTTAAATTATCAATATTAGTTGCGCTATTTTTTAAAATATATTCTATATCAAGATTATTGAGGCAAGGGTTAACATCAAGCATTAAAGCAACTATCCCGCTTACAAGTGGTGTAGCAAAAGAAGTTCCTGAACTGGTTAAATACCATCCTGGAGCAGGAGAAATAGCAACATTGTATCCAGGAGCGCTCATGTCTACGGTTACATTGTGTTGGTGAGTACTCAAGGGATCTCCAGCTATTTGTTCGTGACTATCATTGAATCCAATGCTCGTCACGGAGAAAACATTATTGTGAGCAGATGGATAAACCAATTGATCAGGTGATCCACATGTTGTTCCATTTCCCGCGGCAGCAAGTATAAAACTACCGTTGTTATAGGCTTCATCGACTACATCTTGAGCGTATTGGTTATAAAAACAGCCTGATGTCCAACTTAAATTAATAATATCTATGCCAGCATAGCTTGCAGCAAGGATTTCATTATACGACATTTGATAAAGTGCTAAGGAGCTATTAAAACCAATGGAGCTTTTTCCAATATTGTTATCGGTATTACCTGCGGCAACAATGGCGACTGAGGTTCCATGTGTTGGGGTTGACACATTGCTAGCATCATAATAAACTGCTTTGCCAACTAATTCCTCATGGTTTATATTAAAATTTTGGTCAGAAATTCCAATAACGATATTGCTATTTCCATGCGTGATATCCCAAGCACCGCTTGCATTTACGAGATCTAAGGCATAATCAGTTGCGAATTCAACGTTATAATCGTTGGTGGTATAAAGCGCTTCGTATTTAGGCGCAATTACTATTCCCTGGGCTATGCTTGCGGCTTTTGTAAAGGCATTAACTAATTCCTGTTCGCTACAGTTGCAGCTAATTTCATACACTTTTTGTAATTTGTCTTGTTTCGAAGCTGGAAGCGCTTTCATTACATTCGTAATTGATAAGGATGAAATTAGCGCATTAAATTCAGCACTACTTGAATAAAGCTGACCGTCTGAATTTAAAATCGGAACTACTGACTCATTGGGAAGTGTTGCCCAAATTTTTGAGTTGTTTTGAGCATGATACGAAAAAGATAAGATTCCTATAACAATCGCTAAGAAATTTTTAAGAGAGTTCGATTTTTTCATGGTGCTAGTTTTTGTTTGTCGTTTATGATACAAATCAAGCTGATTTAAACAAGTCCCAAGAAGCTATTTTAAAGGTGATGAGGCAAAATACACTTACTTACTAAGTAAGGCATACGTAGTTTTAATTAATGTCTAAGTAATTATACGTAGTTATGCCATTATTTTTGAGCGGACCTAAATAGAAATAGAGCTACAATGGCAAATAAGATATTTGGAATCCAAACCGATATGTAGGCGGGAAAGCCAACTTTTATGGCTGCAACTGCCATTACTTTCATGGAGAATATATAAACGAAAACAAAACCTAATCCAATGGCGATATTTACACCAACTCCCCCACGTTTTTTTCTCGACGAAACGGCAACGCCAATTATTGTAAGAATATAAGTAGCAAATGGATAAGAGGTACGTTGGTATAATTCTATTTCATAATAAGGCACAAAGGCAGAGCCTTTAAACTTTTCGCGTTCAATCATTTTGGTTAATTCACTATAGGTCATAGTTTCGGCAATATTTTCACGTTGTGACATTTCATCGATTTGAAAACTAAAAACGGTGTCTTTTTTTGCAGTATGTATTAAGGTGCCTTTTGGAAAGTCTAAGCGTTTTTCATAAACATCTGTTAGAATCCACTTATTGGTTCCTCGAATATTTTTTGCTTTGCGCGCTTTTATGAAAAAGCAGGGTTGCATGCTATCGTTCCATTGTTGAACGACTAAATCTTTTACTTCGTCTTCTTGGGTGGAGTAATTAGAAAAATAAACAATTTGATTGCCCGGATATTCGGCATGATAATTTTCTACCGTCATCACATCGCGGTAATATTTTTCTTCAAATTCTAATCGTATCTTATTTGTTCGTGGCACAATAAAATGGTTTAATGCCAAGGATAAAATCATAAGAATCGTTGAAGCAATAATATAGGGTCTTAAGAAACGATTAATTGGCCTGCCACTGAACCACATTGGAATTATTTCAGTGTCCTGAGCCATTTTAGCAGTAAACCAAATCACTGAAATAAAAATAATCATCGAAGAGAACATGTTGCCATGAAAAATGATGAAGCCCAAATAATATTCAAAAATAATGGCGGAAAACGGCGCGCGATGCGAAATAAATTCGCTTAGTTTTTCAGATACATCAAAAACAACAGCAAATAGCATAATGATCCCCAACATAAAAAAGAAAGTGCTTAAAAACTTTCGAATAATGTATTTATCAAGGATTTTCAGCATACCTTATCTTTTTTGAGAAAGTTGTTTTACCATCGTATTTTTCCATGGTAAAAAGTCCCCGGCTTTAATGTGCTGCCTTGCTAGATCAACTAATTCAAGGTAAAAGGCTAAATTATGAATGGTCGCAATTTGAATTCCGAGGTATTCTTTGGAACTTATTAAATGCCTTAAATACGCCTTTGTATATACTTGGTCTACCCAAACCTTTGAAGTTGAATCAATGGGACTAAAATCATCTGCCCACTTTTTATTTTTAATATTTAAGGTTCCTTCCCAAGTAAATAACATGCCATGCCGCGCATTTCGACTTGGCATTACACAATCAAACATGTCGATTCCTAAGGCTATGCACTCTAGGATATTCCAGGGTGTTCCTACGCCCATTAAGTAACGCGCTTTATCTTTTGGTAAAATTTGACAAACGTGTTCTGTCATTGCGTATAAATCATCCTCAGGTTCCCCAACGGATAAACCTCCAATTGCATTACCGATCTTACCGTATTGAGCGATGGTTTCAGCTGAAATCGTTCTTAAATCTTTATATGTGCTCCCTTGTACAATAGGGAATAAGGTCTGTTCATAATCATAAAGTGGTCGCGTATTGTTCATATGGTCATCACATCGTTTTAACCAACGGTGTGTAAGTTCCATTGAATTTTTAGCATAACTATAATCACACGGATATGGGGTGCATTCGTCAAAAGCCATGATGATATCTGCCCCAATGCTTCGCTGCATGTCAATGGCTGTTTCCGGTGAAAAAAATAAGTAGCTCCCATTAAGGTGCGATTGAAACGTAACGCCTTCTTCTTTTATTTTCCTTGATCCTGATAGGGAGTAAACTTGGTATCCACCACTATCGGTAAGCATTGGGCGTTCCCAGCCAATGAATTGATGCAAGCCTCCTGCTTTTTCAATGATCTCAACTCCGGGGCGTAAAAATAAATGATAGGTATTTCCAAGAATTATTTGGGCGCCAATATCATCTCTAAGTTCTTGTTGATGGACACCTTTAACGCTTCCAACAGTGCCAACGGGCATGAAAATCGGCGTGGTGATGCTACCATGATCGGTATGGATTAATCCAAGACGCGCTGAGGTATCTTTATCTTCCTGGAGTAGCTCAAAGTGCATAAGAATGTTGAAAAAAAAGTAAAGCAAAGATACGTGTATTTAATTTGCTACCTCATCTTTGTAAAAATTCAAGTGTTATGTTGTTTCCTACCCATTGGTCATGGGATCTTTTTTCAGTTATTTTTTTAATTTTCTTCTTTTTTGTTGCGATACAACTGAGTTATGTTGTTTTCATATTTCTTCGCTTAGCATTTTTTAAGGAAAAAAAAACCGTCGCATCGACGCTTTTGCCGATCAGTATTATTATTGCAGCTCGAAATGAATCGGATAATTTATATGATAATTTACCCTTCATCCTTACGCAAGATTACCCAGAATTTGAGGTGATTATTGTTAATAATCAATCGGTTGACGAAAGCGCGTGGTTATTAAAAGCCTTGTGTCTTCAACATAAAAACCTAAAAGTTGTGGAGATTGGTAAAAACAAGCATTTGTTACCTGGAAAAAAACTTCCGATTACCTTGGGTGTAAAAGCGGCAAAATACGAGAAGATGGTTTTTACCGACGCGGATTGTAAACCTGCCTCCAATCAATGGTTACGAATCATGAGTGAAACGTTCACGGAAAATCATCAGATTATATTGGGTTATGCGCCTTATTTTAGAACGAAAGGAATAATAAATAGAATTATTCGTTATGATACCGCTTTTATTGGCGCAAGTTATTTATCATTTGCCTTAGCAAAAATTCCATACATGGGAGTTGGTCGAAATTTAGCCTATACTAAAAAAGTATTTGAATCCGTACGAGGATTTAAATCTCATTATTCATTACCCTCTGGGGACGATGATTTATTTATTCAAGAAGCGGCAGTAAATCAAAACTATACCATACAGATTTCGCCGGAAACATTTTGTTATTCAAAAGCATCTGAGACTTGGAAAGGTTGGGTAAGACAAAAAACAAGGCATTACTCTACTTCAAGTCGATATAAGGTTATTAAGAAAGCATTGTTAGGAATCTACCCCATCTCCTTGTTGTTGGTGTGGTTAACCTTTGTTATTTTGTTGTTTAATGCGAAATGGTTTGCAATTAGCTTAATTCTATTTGGATCTATGCTCATAGTAAAATGGTTAATTCAAGGAAAATGCCTTCGTACATTAAACGAAAAAGGTTTTGCATTGGCTTTTCCGCTGTGGGATTTAGGTCATGCATTATTAATGCCGATGTTGTATAATTTTTCCGATCATAAAAGGTATAAAAAATGGTAGAAAACGAGCATTTATCAGATAAAGCGAAGCATGATTTAGTGTTGGTTGAGGCTGCAAAATCGGGCAAGCAAGCCGCTTATGCAGAATTAATGGATCGCTATCGTGAATCCATTTATTTTATGATGTTAAAAATGGTAAAGAACCAAGATGATGCCGACGATTTAACGATTGAGGCCTTCGGTAAAGCATTTAATCGATTGGAGCAATATTCGCCTAGTTTTGCTTTTAGTACATGGTTATTTAAAATTGCTTCAAATAATTGCATCGATTTTATCCGAAAAAAACGCATTCAAGTGTTGAGTATGGATACTGGAATCGCTACATCAGATGGTGAGACTCGTCGCATTGATGCTAAATCGATGACGCATAATCCAGAGGAATCATTGATATACGGTCAGCGCATAGTACACATGCGTTTATTGGTTAGTAAACTAAAGCCTCGTTATAAAGAACTTGTTGAAAAACGTTACTTTGAAGAGCTTAGCTACGAAGAAATAGCCCAACAATTAAACTTGCCACTGGGCACTGTTAAAGCGCAACTATTTCGAGCCAGGGACTTTCTAGCGAATATGATTGAAAAAACAAAGGATACGATTTAAGTGTTAAGTATTGAATCTTATTTTAGTGAGCTTTCAAAAAGTCAAGCACAGCAATTCGAAAAATTACCGAGTTTATACCGTTTCTGGAATGAGCAAATTAATGTCATTTCACGGAAAGACATGGAGAATTTTAATGAGCGTCACGTACTTCATTCTTTAGGAATAGCTAAAGTTATTTCGTTTAAAAAGGACACGCAAGTATTGGATGTTGGAACAGGTGGCGGTTTTCCAGGAATTCCCTTAGCGATTCTATTTCCGGAGGTTCATTTTACATTGGTAGATTCGATTGGAAAGAAAATTAAAGTGGTGAAAGAAATTTCAAGCGAATTAGGCTTGCAAAATATAAGTGCTCACCATCTGCGTGCAGAAGATGTACAGGGGAAATATCATTTCATTGTAAGTCGCGCAGTGACTCAAATGCCTGAATTTATAGGCTGGGTATCCTCAAAAATAGAAAAGAAATCAGCGCATGATCTAAAAAATGGTATTCTTTACCTGAAAGGCGGGGACTTGAAAGAAGAGCTGTCTACTGTTAAACAAAAGCATAGAATTTATTCATTAAGCGATTATTTTGAAGAACCTTTTTTTGAAACAAAAAAAGTGGTGCATGTAGAACTTAATTGAGTAGTATCGGATAGGTTAATACAAAGGCTGGAATTTCTACTTTAAAAATATCACCCAAAACTAAATCTTTAAAGGTGTAATGCCCAGACATTTTACCATAGGGCATAAATAATTCTGTAAAACTTGAATATTCAAAACTTTCTTCAGGATTAATTTGGGGAGTAAAACCTATTACGCCTTCTCCTTCAACTTCAGCATTTCCTAATAATACGTGCTCAATTTTCCAATATCGCCTAAGTAATTGAACGGTATTCGGCAAGTGATTGGTAATTTTTACGTCGTACCTGTAACGAAAAGGACCATTTGGGATGCTTGATTCTTGTTCTAGAAAACTACTAGTTACCTCAATTTCAATACGTATGGTTCGCTTGTCAATCATTACTTATTACTTAAGTTAATAACACTTGAATGAATTAGTTTGTTTTTAAGGCACTATATTTCTAATAAAAATAGTTCAATACTTCCAATTGTCAAAAAAAAAGATAAAAATTCATTGATTCAAAAGCGATAGTTTAATATCGCTAATGAGGAAAAAGCTTCCGCAGATAACAATTGTTTCGTTGGACAAGGTGTCGCTAACTATTTCGTTTATGGCTTGATTTACTTCTTTATATACTTTTTTTACTGCGCCAATTTCCGCGGCCAATTCTGACAGTTCATGGTAAGTAGTACTCCGTTCATTTTTGAAAACACATAAATATAACTCACTGGATTGGGGTAAATTGGCGATGAGTTTCTTCAAGTCCTTATCACCACTGCTTCCGACGATAAATTTTAATTTTTCATGCGGCGTATCCTTTAATTCATTCAATAGGATTTTTATTCCCGCCTCATTGTGTGCAGCATCTATAATTATTCTTGGAGAACTATTTATTTCTTGAAAGCGTCCGAAAAGACCAGTATTTTTAAATAGATTTCTAAGTGCCAAAC
>JBILCD010000019.1:0-20329 GCA_044353285.1 Crocinitomicaceae bacterium
TCTAAAACGACAATTGAATCTGCTTTTTGTATAGTAGATAGGCGGTGTGCAATAATTATTGAAGTCCTGTTTTGGGTTAGTTTATCAGTTGCTAATTTTATAAGTTCTTCCGTTTCGTTGTCGAGACTTGAGGTCGCTTCATCAAGAATTAGAATCGATGGATTATATAAATAGGCTCGAATAAACGCTAATAATTGCCTTTGTCCAACACTTAATGATGCCCCTCGTTCTCCAATAACATAATCGTATTCGCCGGGTAATTTAGTAATAAATGCATGCGCACCGACAGCTTTGGAGGCAATTATCACTTGTTCTCGTGTTATGTTTTTGTCGCCTAAGGTGATGTTATTATGAATACTATCGGAAAATAAAAAAACGTCTTGTAATACAATGGCGATATTGGATCTAAGGTGATTAAGGTCAATAGATTTGAGGTCCGTTTTACCAATTGAAATTGACCCGATTTCATAATCATAAAAACGACCTAAAAGATTTATAATGGTTGTTTTTCCGGAACCTGTTGCGCCAACAAAGGCAATTGTTTTTCCTTTCTCTAGGATCAAATTGATGTTTTTCAATACATTTTGCTCTTTTGTATATGAAAAAGTAAGTTCTTTGATATGAATATCTTGATTGAAATCACAAGTGGTGTCTGTTCCATCTTCTTGGACGTGATTATCTTGGTCTAAAATCTCAAAAATACGTTCCGCACGCACAGTGCCTCGTTGTAAAATATTAAACTTATCTGCTAATTGCCGAATAGGGCGATACAATTGATTGATCCAAAGGGTAAAAGCAATAATTTGCCCATACATTGATTTTATTTCAACCGATGTTTTTCCACCAACTTTTAGTGCGCCCCAGACGAGTAAAAATGCGATGGAAAGCGAACTTAACAATTCGACAACTGGAAAAAATATGGAATTCGCCCAAACAGCATTAATATGGGCTTGCCGATGGCCCTTATTGATTTCCTCAAATTTTGAATATTCTATCTTCTGCCGGTTAAACAATTGTACGATTGTCATTCCTGTTAGGTGTTCTTGCACAAAAGTATTTAGTTTCGTTACCTGTAATCTTTCAAATTGGAATGAAGACTTCATTGCTTTAGCGAAAATACGGGTGGCAATAATTAAAATAGGAACGGGAATTAAGGTCATTAAAGATAATTCCCAATTCGTGGAAAACATCAGTAAAAGCACAAAAAATAAGGAAATCAAATCGCCAGAAATCTCCATTAAGCCTGCTGAAAAAACTTCTGTAATAGCTTCAACATCAGACACTACACGAGTAACTAAGGCGCCAACAGGTGTTTTATCAAAATAGCGCATTTTGAAGGACAGGATGTGATTAAATGTTTTCGTTCTAATATCCCTAATAACCGACTGCGCTAATAAATTGGAGAAGTAGCTTGCAATTAATTGCAATATTCCCTCCATAATGAGCATTACAGCAATCACAATACTCCATTGAAGTAGCTTTGATTTATCTTGATTTCGAATGATGTAATTATCCACCATTTCACCTATTATATAGGGCCTTAGTGGACCGAGGAATGAAAGTAATATGATGCAAACAAAAGCAATAATAAAATAGCGTTTGTATGGCATAGCCATCCTAAGTAAACGGACAAATAAATTATATTTTTTAATTGGAAGGGTTTCCATGCCGCAAAATTACCCAAAAATTAAAGAAGCGGTCATTATTTTAATGGGATTCCTCGAGAACTTACTGGGCCCGAGACATTACTTTTCTTGAGGCTAAAGCTAAAAGTACTTCCAATTCCAATAGAGCTTCGCACATTTATGCTTTGCTGGTGTGATTCAATAATATGCTTTACAATTGCTAATCCCAGACCTGTGCCACCTTCGTTTCTATTTCTGCTTTTTTCAACGCGATAAAAGCGTTCAAAAAGACGAGGGAAATGTTCGGTTTCAATTCCTATTCCATTGTCTTTTACTTCAATGGTAACTAAGTCATCAATGGGTACGGCTGAAATAACCACCTCACCATCAATCTTACCATAACTAATGGCATTATTAATTAGATTAGTCAATACTTGGCTTATTTTATTTCGATCTGCAGTCACATAAATGGATGAAAGATCATTATGAAACCGGAGAGAAATATTTTTTTCTTTTGCTTTTAATTCTAGCGTTTCTACGATTTCTTTGATAAGATCTATTATTTCGAAAGACCTCATTTCGATCTTTAGCGCATCAACTTCTAATTTTGCAATTTGATCTAAATCTTCTAAAATATTTACGATTCTATCAGTAGCACGTGAGGCACGTTCTAGAAACTGCATGTTAACTTGCTGATCATCGATACCTCCCTCAATAAGGGTTAAAATATAACCTTGAACTGCAAACACTGGAGTTTTTAGTTCATGGGCTAAGTTCCCCAAAAATTCCCTTCTGAATTGTTCCTGATCTCTAAGTTTTGTTATTTCTTTGTTCTTATTTTTCTGCCAATTCCGCACGTCTATTTCGACTGTGCTTATTAAATTATCAATTGTACTTCCTTTAAATGGGACAACTTGTTGTTTAGTTTGTATTGATTTATAAATTAAATGCAGCCTATTTTGAATAAAGTTCTTTAATAAAGCATAGAACAATATAAACACAACAAGTGCGGAGATAACGGGGATAAAGATAATAACCCACGGCGAGAGCTCAAGTACAAAAAGATGGAATAATAAAGCTGAAGTAATGCTTAGCACTAAGTATAAAAGACTTCCCAATAAGATTAAAATGCTAGGCCTTAAATTTTTCACTTTTCATTGAAGGTATATCCGACTCCTTTTATGGTACGAATATAGTCATCTCCAAGCTTTTCACGAAGTTTTCTTATGTGAACATCAATGGTGCGTTCTCCAACGATGGTTTCATTTCCCCAAACGATTGCTAATATTTGTTCTCGATTGTAGACTTTTCCGGGGCGACTAGCTAGTAATTCTAGTAGTTCGAATTCTTTTTTTGGCAGGATTAATTCTTTCCCTTCGGAGGTAACTAAGTATCTCTCTCGATCAATTTCTATGCTTGACACCTTTGTATCATGAACGATTTTATTATTTAATCTTTTTAATAGCGATTCTATTTTCGCAATTAATAATCTTGGTCTTATGGGCTTTGAAATGTAATCATCTGCACCAGCTTCAAAACCAGCAATTTGAGCATAATCCTCTGCTCTTGAGGTTAAAAATGCGATTAGAGGTTGGGAGATGTTTAAATCTTTTCGTATGATTTGGCAAGCTTCTATTCCGTCCATCTTTGGCATCATAACATCCATTAAGATTAATGACGGGCTGATTTGTTGAGTTAGTTTCACGCCTTCTTCACCATTGGTTGCTGTAAAAACCTTATATCCCTCTTTTCTTATGTTGTAAGAAAGAAAATCTAAAATATCCGGCTCATCATCAACTAGCAATATGGTATGACCTTTGGCGTTTTCCATTTTATTTTTTTTAAAATGGGGGTAGAACTTGATTCTACCCCCATTTAATTAAGGTTTATTATTTAGAAACTACCAGTCTTCTGGTAATGTTTCCTTTGTCTGTGTAAAGAATAACTTGGTAAACTCCAGTTGCTAAGTCAGAAACATTGATGTTACTAACGTTAGAAACTTTAACGGTTCTACCGAATTGGTCTATAACAACTACGCTTTCTAAAGCTGCACCATTTAATGCTATGTTCACTTCTTGGTTAGCAGGGTTAGGATATAGATTCAAGGTAATTCCTTGTAATTCATCCAATGCTACACTGATATTTACTGTGAAGGTAGTAGTAGAGGTACAGTTACCATTGATAGCTGTTAATGTTACTGTGTAAGCTCCATTTGCAGCATAAGCATGTGTAGGTGCAGACGCACTTGAGTTAGAGAAGTCTCCAAAATCCCAAGAATAAGACCCAGCGCCTGTTGATGTGTTTGTGAATGTAGCAACGTTGCCACTTGTAGTGAATGAACCAGCAGCAGTTGGAGTAGCAGTAAATGTTACTGAAGTAGGTTGAGACATTCCAACACCGTTACATGCATTAACATTCACAGTTGTTACTGTAATGTTAGCAGAAGAAGCTGTTAATGCAATAGATTGCGTAGTTTGTCCAGTTGACCAAACATATGAATCTGCTGTAGATGAGCTTAAGATTACTGTATCACCGCTACAAGCTGTTGTTGATGTTGCAGTGATTGTAGGAATTGGAGCACTACTAACATTTACGTTTATGCTTGTTGACGTTGCCGAACAACTATTCCCATCAGTTACAGTTACTGAAAAACTACCTGAGTTAGAAACTGTTATCGTTGATGCTATTGAACCATTTGACCAAAGATTTCCAGTTGTTGAGGATGAAGAAAGAACCACAGATCCACCAGTACAGAATGTAGTAGAACCACTAGCACTAATTGTAGGAGTTGCTGGAAGTGCATTTACAGTTACAGTTACCATTGCTCTTGGGCTTTCATCCCCAGCAGCATTCTTTTGGCTAATATAATAGGTATACACTCCAGGAGTTGTTGTAGATGGAACAATTGGTGTCATGCTACCTAATCCACCTACTGCTAGCGTGTAGTAGTAAAGCGTATTGCCCGGAAGCGATGTTCCAGTAATTGCGTTTGCTTGTGCATTTTGACAATACGTCACTGTATTGGTTACGCTTGGTGCAGCAATGCTAAAGAATTTAGGGTTGGTGAAGCTAGCAGTTGTTCCAGCTACCGAACCTGTGTTTAGACGCGCATCAGGTGTTGTGCCCAAAGTTGTGAAAAGATTAACCCAATTTACTTGAGATAAGGTATTGGTTGAATCGTTACCATCTACACCATAAAATCCTGCGTAAAATGCTCCGGATATACCTGCAGAGGTGATTACATTGGTTCCATTTGTGAAGTTGGTCATTGTATTAGAAGCAAACATTAAGCTATCTCCTGTAACATTTGCGGCAGTATTTGAGCTTTCAATAGAAAGACCTTTTTCCCATCCTGTTACCAATGAATTTAAACATGAGGTTGATGTGTTTCTTCTTAAACGAAAAGCTTTTTCAAATTTCTCTCCAACAGGAAGTACGATTGTTCCGTTTCCTTTAGGTCCTACGATAGTCATATTAGAAAAAATAGGTCTTGTTTTAGGTTGTGCTGTTGATCCTGCTGCGTCATTATCTGATTCAAAACAGTTTGAATCTCCTGGAGCATCAGATAAGTCTTTATCGCGAATTGCAAGTCCAAACTGTATTTTTCCTCTGAATCCGTAATCGGTATCGAAATCATCATCTAAACCTCTGTAAGCTATAAGGTGTTTACAATTTACTGTACCACCAAACCATTCAAAAGAATCATCACCACAATGGGATACTTGTACATAGTCAATTACAGTTCCGGAACCTACAGAACCGCAAGTAAGTCCATTTAGTTCTTTATTTGGTTCAAGAGGAATTCCTGCAAACTCGATTCTAACATAGGTTAAAGACCCAGAGTTATCGTTATCAAAATTACCACCGAATTGAGTATCTGTTGACGGAACGATTCCTTCAATATTAGCAACGCCACCCGGCTGATTGTTTTTGGCAAGTCCTAAAAGAACAAGTCCTCCCCAATCTCCTGGTAGTCTTGTGCCTGCCGCTTCATTAGAAGTAAATACCACTGGATTAGCAGCTGTTCCATTCGCGTAAATTTTAGCTCCTCTTGTGACAATTAGTGTCGCTTGAGATAACTTATCACCACGAATGATAGTGCCTGGTAAAATGGTAAGTGTCGCATTGTTTTTTACATAAATTTTATTTTGTAATTTAATTACTCCACTCCATGTGGTGTTGGTTAACACGTCTGTAGAAACAGTCGTTACGAAAGTAGGATAAACCGTAGTATTAGGGTCAAAGTTAGACCATCCTGCTGTCCAATCTGTCGCTGGTGTTCCATCGGTAATAGGGAACGCTCCTCTATAATTGGTAACGGTCCAAAACGCATCTTGCGCATTTAAAGCGCTTGCTAAAGCTATTGCAATAAAGCTTAAATAAATTTTTTTCATTTTTTTTGTTTTTAAAGTTAAGACGCCACAAATTTCACTTGTTATTAGCCACCCCGTGTTATGAGTGCCTTATGCTTACTTTATGCTTTTGTTAACGGTTCGTAACTTAGATTTAACAAAGAGTAGTTGTGAATCTTTGATATCGCAATAAATGGAGAGCTGGGTTAAAAATTGTACTTCAGCGAAAGGGAAACTGTTTGTCCAAAGGAAACCTCTTGCCACGTATTGTCTGCTGCAGCATTGTATTTTCGATCGTTATTTAGATCTTGGAAATAAATAAGTTTTTGAGCTAATAAGTCTTTAACATTAAGTTTAACTTCGAATTTCTCTTTGAAAATTTTAGCTACTTGGAAGTCAATAATATGCCTTCCATTTTCCCATACATTTGGCTCTTGGATGTTACCTACAATATAAATGCGTTGTCCAACAATGTTATAAGAGCAACTTACAGAAAAATCATTTTTAGCATAATATAATCCTGCATTAGCAATATAGGGTGATTGACCTTGTAATGGTCGAGCTACACCAGATCCAATGGTGTTGCTTAAATCCACATTCGAACGAATGATAGAAGCATTTGCGTAAAGGGTGAGGTTACTCCAAAACGGATGATCTTCCATTTTAGATAAAAATCCTAGTCTCATGCGCCATTCAACTTCTGCTCCATAGTTCGTTACTTTTGGAATATTAGTGTAATATAATTCAGGGGCGCCTGACGTACCTGTTCTGTTTATTAACTCGATTGGATCTGTAAAATTCTTGTAAAATCCAGAAACACTTATTATTTGACCTTCACCTGGATAATATTCATAACGCAAATCTAAATTTGTAATTACGGCTCGTTTCAATGTTGGACTTCCCGAAATAATATTATCCAAAATGAAATTATAAAAACTAAATGGTGCAAGTTCTCTAAACTCAGGTCTAGATACTGTTTTATAGATACTTGCTCGTATATTCATCTTTTTGTTAATGGAATAGATGAGGTTAACTGATGGCAATAAATCTATCACTGTTGAATCAATTTTTTTATCCGCATTAGATCCAAACTCGATGTAATTAAAAACTTGATTATAAGACTCTAATCTTACTCCACCAACTATGCGAATTTTTTCACCTATTTTGGAATCTAAGCTCACGAAACCAGCATTCAAAAAAGCTGATGCTTGGTAACTATCATCAACATTCGTTGCCTCATCTAATTTAAACCCACCCAAACCACTTGACATTAAACCAAGGTGCTCAGCAGAAAATAGTTCGTCAGCTGGAGCGAGAAGCAATTGGCCATCGAAACTACTACCAGTTGGTGAGTATTTAGAAAAGCCCAAATTACGAGCAGTAAAATCACGGGTTCTTAATTGTTGCAGCCCACCTACTTTTAATTCGTTTTTGAGTATAGAAAAGTCAAAAGGAAGCGAGATGTCATATTTTATACTGTAGATGCTTTCGTTTGAGCTCGACCAAAACATATTTCCTGCTGCACTTGGTAGCGTTCCATCATTTTGCATAAGTGCAATAAATTGCTCCGTAGTATCATTAACATCCATTGCATTTTTACGGTAGACAATTCTTCTTTGACAAGGAATTTCTCGAGCTACTTTACTGTAACCACCATTCCAGTTAATCTTAAACTTTTCAAATGCATGCTTTCCAATCAATTGACCAGAGTAGAGGTTGTTTTGAGTATACCAGAAATTGGTTGATTTTTCATATTGATGTGGATCATTATCTAATTCACGCACCCCATTTCTAACACTTACTTTATCCTCTGAACTTAAAGAGTATAGGTTTTTGAACTGAAGCGAACTTTTTGGCCCTAAAACATACTTAACATTGAACATAGCAGAATTAAGTATCGATCTTGAATACATTGAATCAAGTAATTCCATGCGTTTAATAATGTTGCTTGGATCAATAACTGGGTTGTTTCCTGTAGGGTCAGTGTCTCCCTCAAATTCACGCCGAATGCTTGTTGAAAAAGTGGCGGTATTTGAATAGGAATAGGCCATCGAAAAGCCGATAGACTTTACACCATCTTTTAATTTATAATTTCTTCCAAGGGCATATTGAATGGATGTGTTTGGCATTGCTAACATCGACGTTGGCGCCCAATTCCATACCATGTTTTGGGCTAATCTTGCTTTATCATCTTTGTTTAGGGATGCAAACTCTTGTGTTGATGGCAATCCGTCTGGGAGGCTCCTGTCTGCTGCCCCAAGGCCTAGAAAATCAATTTTAGAATCCTTCGAAGCCATGAATTTTTGAAACGTTGAAATCGTATTATAACCTGTGCTCAATTGCACTGACTGATAATTTTTTTCTTTCGGTTCGGTTGTATTAATATCCAATACCCCACCAGCGAATTCGCCAGGAAGATCAGGTGTTGCCGTTTTCATAATGAGTAGATTATCCAACATATTTGATGGGAAAATATCAAATGAAAAAGCTTTCTTGTCACTTTCGGTACTTGGAAGTGGAGCTCCATTTAGCAAGGCAAAATTATAACGGTCGCTAAGTCCCCTGATTACTAAAAACTTATTGTCTTGAATACTTGCACCAGTAACACGCTTTAATATGTCTGCTGCTTTAGCATCTGGAGTTTTTTTGAAAGTTTCGGCATTAATGCCATCCACAACTGAGGCAGAATTCTTTTGCATTCGAAGTAATTCTGTGGTAGATTCTCTGTTTACTTTCGCAACAACAGTTACCGGTCCATATTCGACCACCACTTTTTCCATCTTAATATCAAGGATTCTTTTTTCAGTTGCCTTAACAATGACATCCGTGAGCAACAAGTTGTTATACCCTTGACTTCTAATTTCTAAAGTATATTTACCGGCAGTCAATCCTTCGATGGTGTACTTTCCATCTGCGTCTACTACGGCACCTTTGCTTAAGCCTTGAATAATTACTTTGGTTCCAAATAGCGCCTCATTTGTTACAGCATCTGTTACTTTTCCATTAATCGATGCTTGTTCAATAGCTGATTGGGAATGGACGTTTTTAATAAAACATACACTTAAAAAAAGAAGTAGAATTAATTTCACAGACAAAGTTTTAATTTCGTCTACAAAGTAAAACTAATCGCTTAATTCAAGAATTAATTAAATATTAACTTAATGTTAATTAAGCGTGACAATTTGATAACATACGAGCGTCCAAATTAATTTTAGTCAAATACTATTTTCATTTCGACACGTCTATTTCTTTGCCTACCCTCTGGGGTTGCATTATCCGCAATTGGTTTGGATTCGCCAAAATAAAGCACCTCAAACCGCGTAGCTTCAATTCCCTTTCCAGATAAATAATTTTTAACTGCTTCCGCTCGTTTTTTGGACAAAATCAAGTTGGTGTTATCAGTGCCCACATTGTCTGTATGACCAGTAATTTGAAGTTTCCATGTTGTCTTTTTAACCAAGATTTGAGCGAGTTCATCTAATGAGACAAAGGATCCAGCCAAGATGATGTCTTTACTGGCCTCAAACTCTAGGTTATCAAAGGCCGTTTTGAGTACCTCAATAACTTCCTTCTCGATGACAGGACAGCCTTTGTTACTTATCGGGCCTGGTGTATTCGGGCAGTCATCGTCTTTATCCAGCAAGCCATCTCCATCAGAATCTTTGTATGGACATCCTTTGTTTTCTTTTGGACCAGCTAAAAGTGGACAATCATCATCTTTATCCAGCAAACCATCGCTATCTGTATCTGGCCATGGACATCCTTTGTTTTCTAATGGGCCTTTTATAGTAGGGCAATCATCGAGGTAATCAAATAAACCATCTTTATCCGTGTCTGGACAACCTTGATTTTCTCTTGGGCCATAGTTATCAGGACATAAATCATCCGCATCAGTGATGCTATCTTTATCTCGATCTGGACATCCTTGTAAATAGATCACACCAGCAATTGTAGGGCAGCTATCCTTCTTGTCAATGATTTTATCCCCATCTGTATCTGGGCAACCATTATACTCAATTGGACCAGGATTATCTGGGCAATCATCTAATTTATCGATGATTTTATCGCTATCTCGGTCTGGACAACCATTGTACTCAATCGGACCAGGATTATCTGGACAATCATCTAATTTATCGATGATTTTATCGCCATCTCGGTCTGGACAACCTTGAAATTCAGCAAGTCCAGGTTCAGTAATACACTCGTCTTTGCTATCTTGGATGCCATCTCCATCAGTATCCGGACACCCCATAAAGGCCCAAACACCAGGCACATCGATACATTCATCCATCTTATTCGAAACTTTGTCTAAGTCATCATCTTTCACTTTTGTATATAGAATTGGTAGACGCAAACCAGCATAAAATTCAGCGCCACTTACCTTTCCCCTTGCAAGCAAGACCCTAAAATCAGTAATTCCTAATGTAAGTGGTCCAAGTCTAGTAGCAATTCCGGCTTTGAACCCACTGTAGGTATTAATAGAGAGAGGTAAATACAAACCAAATCCTGCGACATCAAAACTCGGAGTTATGGAAAACTGATTTGGGATTTTAACTTTCGTATCTTTCTTATTGGCTCTTAAATTTATCATGCTACTAGCGTTCACATAAAACCCTTTCCAAATATGATAATCTACTTGAAAACTTAAGGCCGCAGGTGTTTTCATCCAAAAAGTACTGGCTGTATCTTGAGCTGCAGTCCAGCTATCGTCGTTTGGCTGTTGAATTAAACTATCAATAACTTGGTCAAATTCCAATAAACTTGTGGCGGACTCAAAAGTTGTTAGATCAAAAGGGGAAGTTGAATTAACCGTAAAGTTTCTGCTCAAGCCACCTTTAAGGAATTTCATTCCACCGAGGTCTATAATCGAAGCGCCAACGCGAAGTTTATACTTATTTTTATTACGCATCCAAAGGTCAGTTTTGCCATCCATATCGTATTTGTAATCTTTGTAATTTTCCCGCCACTCATATACAGCACCCAAATCTAATCCCATACCAAATGAGGAAGATTTCTTTGTGTATTCTTGCCAATTCGTCCCATTTAACTGTGAATTAGAACCTGTGATTTTATCTAAATTATTGGAATAACCGTAATTAAAATCTCCCTGTAAGACAAATGATGTATCTGTATTTTTTATGTTATAATTAAAATTATTGGTGTAGAAATAAGCGGCGGTAAGTCCAGCTAAATATTTAATGCTTCCACCAACTTTAAGAAAATGTTCCCCTTTATCAATGGCAACTTGACTATAGTTAAAACCATATTCAGACCATGCCAAATGACTAATATTTAATAATGACTCATTAAATTTTTGATTCCATAAGGGTTGATAATCGAGTCCATTTTCAGCTAAAACAGCAAGTTTAGGATCTAAGTTATCGATATTGGTCACAGTTCTTCCTCGCACAAAGAATCCTAGAGCTACTTTTGGAGAAATATGAAAGGCAAAATTTAAAAGATCAACTTGAACATTATTATAAAAACCCATGCTTTTCGTTGAATTCTCATTAAATCGGCGTCCCACAAAACGATCAATGAAGCTAGAGTCGGGGCTTGCCCAACTATTATAAATAGCAGTGTCGCCGAATGATTTTCCCCACCAAAACCCACCATTTCCTTGTGCTTCACGCATTGCTTTAGCATTGAAATAACCAAAGTTTTGGTAGGTGTTAAAGTTTAAACTAGCAATATTCATATCAAAGGCAAAGCGCCCATCTACAAAACTAGCAGGCTGAATTTGCGTGCCCATAACGCCAATATAGTTGCTATTGTGAACACCTAAATACGCCTGTGCTGAAGCAAAAATAGAGGAGGTAATGAAAAGTGCACTAAGAAAATTTTTCATAATTAATATTTTGTGTATTGAATTAATATATTGCCTAATAAGGTGGTAATTGACCGACCTGTCATTCCAAAAGCGGTTGTTTGCGCCTGACAATTAGCAGGCCTTTTAATCTGATCGAGAAGTACGCCATTAAGATCGTAAAGATAGACGCTATTTGCAAGTCCGTCAAAAATTGTTAAGATTGGTTTATCATTTACTTTTGAAAAACGAACAGAGGAAATCTCTGTGATAGGAAACGATTTAGACCATATAATAGTGCCATCATTCTTTAGTAAAGAACATTGATTTTGTTTTGTAAAAAGTATATACGGCACATTATTACTTGTGAAACTACTCGATAGTAGCCACGATTGATCGATGTTTAATTTAGTTTTAACACCTCTATTATCAATACTGAAGTATGAATTTTTTTCTTTAATAACGATGCTACCATTTTCAACAAGCTGTTTGAATTCCGAATTAGGCAAGTTTGTTTTTCGTAATACTAGATTATTGCTCAGATCAATTATCTGGAGTTGGGTCTTTGTTGAAACTGCACAATACGGAAGTCCATCCGAATAATAAACTGAATAATTTAAAATACTTTCTGCCATTGGATAGGTTGATATTAGCGATGCTGATTCATCAAAACACTGTAATGAATTACTTTTGGCAAATAAATTTAAGCGCCTATTCCCTGAAGCGAATTGTATTGGGTCGCTTATAAATTCACCTAAAATATAATTCGTAATTCGTCCCATATTATTCATTAATACAGTAGTATCTTTGAATCTTAGAGCGATTGTTTCTTTTCCCGGTTTTGAAAGTTCAAGCAGTTTTGGTGGCGACATTGCTGTTTGATAAGTTGTGCTCACCCATTTTCTCAAGCCATTATTATACCCATGTAATTGTTGGTTTTCAGTATAGACAATTGCATTTCCTCTTCCGTTCAAGGCACAAAAATAAATGATTTTATTTCCTGGATCCATTGAGAAATAGTCTTTGGTTAATGAGTCCAAATAAAAAGTTTCATTTGTATTAAATAGTATTGTGGACTTCATATATTTTCCACCAAGATAGCTTAGGGCTTCTTGCTTTTTATTAGAGAGTAGCCTGTAGGAAACATTCGCTGGTAAATATTTGCTCATTTCCCCCATCTTTTTAGCATCACTTGCTAGTGAATTATTGCTTTCAATTTCTGTTATAGCTGATTCAACAGTTGCTTTATCGCTAGATAAATAAACAAAACCAAATAGTTCCGCAAAATAGTAACCACTGGTATCATTTAAGAATTCGGTTTTAATTTTTAAATTTTTAATCAATGTAGTTTTTTCTAGCTGCTCATAATAGTTGTTATTTTTAATAGCATTAATGGCATTTTCGCCAGGGTAATCAAATATTAGTAATTTTTTGCCATTAATCGTTAATTCGACTATTCCGGTTTCGACATAATTAATAATATTACTATTTTTAAAAACAGGGTCATTATTAGTTAAATATTGCTTTTCAAAAAATGTATAGGATTCATGGCCCTTAGGAATGTTATTGGCAAATAGAGCGACGTCATCAACAAGATTTTTTTTAGTTGTATTACAATTACCGGTCTCATAAATAATCTTATATCCGGCTTTTTTATAGACATCTTGAACCACAGTCCCTGTTGACTTAAACTTAACAAGAGAAAAACTACCTTGCTTATCTATTTCAAAAGGAATTTTTGATTCGCAGGTAGGCAGCCCTTCATATTGAAAAATTACCAATTGATTTCCCGAAAAACAGCCTCTATATTTTCCATACTTAAAGGTTTTTTTTCCTGTCATTGTTAACACAGACTGCCCTTTATCTAACAATTTAGCAATTAAGTTGCTATTCCATTTTTCATTACGCTCAATTACTATTAAGGCTCTTTTCGCACTGATAAAAAAGCTCATTGGGGTATTTACTTTGTATGCGATAGATGAAATAAAATTCTTATTTGATTGTAATGTTTGAAAATCATCCTCATTCCAATCAAATTCATCGATTTGATGTATACAAATTACCGCAGAATCCTTTGCTCCAAAATAGCAACGATAATTAGGTTCTTTCGGCTTAAGAGTAGTATTTACAACAAAAAAAATCCAAAATCCTAAACAAATTAGACTAACTAATCCAATGATTTTTTTTATCATGAGCCGACTTTAATGTAAAAGTAGACAAGATAAATGCACTAAAAATATTGCGCTCTTATTTAAATGAACAAAGAAATGTTTACACCACCCTGTTTTTGTTTTTTATTTTGATAACAAGCGAAATGTCTTGCGGTGGTGGTTTGTCACTCCATGCACTTGAATACCTTTGCGGTGTATTTTTGTGGGGTATCCTTTGTTTTTATTCCATGAATAGTGAGGATGACTTAAATGAAGTTCTTCCATTAGCTCATCGCGGTAAGTCTTTGCAAGAATGGAAGCTGCAGCAATGGATTGAAACTTCGTGTCGCCTTTAATAATTGTCGTGAATTTTGTTTCTTTGTAGGGGGAAAACATCGTGCCATCAACAATTATATGTTCTGGAATAACTTTTAGTTTATCGAGTGCCAATTTCATGGCCTCAATACTCGCTTGTAATATGTTAATTTGGTCAATGCGTTCTGGAGAAATAACGGCCACTGCATAAGCTAGAGCGTTGTTTTCGATAAGTATTCTAAATTCCTCACGTTTTTTTTTGGAGAGTTGCTTTGAATCATTAAGCCCATGAATTGGCTCTGATAATATAACCGCTGCCGCAACAACTGGCCCAGCAAGGCATCCTCTTCCGGCCTCATCACAACCTGCTTCATGAATGTTTGGAGTATGAAATAATAAGAGCTCACTCATCTTTTTTGAAGGCGTAAAATTTATCTGTTGTAATACAAAAGTCCATGGCAATATCAGAAGACAAGAGAGGTGAGATTTGTTCTACCGGAGAAAAATCACACAGGCCAATCTTAATCGCATCTGCCCTGCAATCGCTTAAAAACCGGTCGTAAAACCCCTTTCCGTAACCAACTCGTTGGCCAAATTGATCAAAAATAAGGAGGGGAACGAGCACAAGGTCAATTTGGGAATTTAGAACAGCTTTTTCATTGATAGGTTCAGGAATGTCGAATTCATTAAGCTCTAAATGTGTGTTTTTAGTAAATAAAAAATGGGTCATGGCCCCAGTTTTAAAATTACTTTTGGGAACCACGATCTTTCCGCCCATTTTTTCTATCAACTCAATTATGGGATAGGTGTCAATTTCATTGTTACGCTTAATAGGAAGATAAATCGAAACATACTTGTCTGCTAGGGTAAGTTTTTTAAGCTCCTGCAGGACTTTTTCCATTAACTTTTTGCGCTGAATTTCATCGACTAATAGTCGCTTTTGATAATAAATTTTCCGCAGTTCATCTTTTTTCATAAAAAGTAAAGTTAATTAATTTTTTAGTTGGAGATAGCGCCACGTCACACCAACAATTTTCTTAATTTTGACAACAAATGTTTATCTTCACTTCATGAAAAATATTTTTCTCCCGATAGTTTTTTTTCTATTTATAAGTTCCTTAAGATCTCAAGAACTTCCGCAATCAAATGGTGATGAGGAAACTCCTGAGTTGGAATACACGTTTACTGGCACACGTGTAATTAATGGACATTCTGTAGATATGTTAGCAAAAGGCATTATGGAATTCAGAATAGAGCATAAGTTTGGAGATATTGCAGGTGCAAATGGTGGCATTCAAAACATGTTCGGTTTTGATAACTTATCCGATATGCGTATTGCCTTAGAATATGGCGTTACTGATAAATTTATGATAGGTTTTGGACGGTCTAAAGGTGCTGGCCTTCCATATCGGTCATTGGTAGACGGATTTTTGAAATATAATATTGTAAAACAGCAAAAAGATAGGGCGCCCGTTTCGTTGACATTATTGGGAACGGCAGGTTTTACCTACATGACGGCGAGTTCTGACCAAAGTTCGGTAACAAATTTTCCAAAAGTGTCACATCGTTTATCTTATGTTACTCAGTTAAATATCGCGAGAAGATTTAACGACCGATTAAGCGTATGCGTCATGCCAACATTTGTTCATCGTAATTATGTGGCAGCAGACGATCAAAACGAGCTACTAGCCCTGGGTTCAGGTATACGATATCGCATAAGTTCACGCTTTGCTTTAATAGGTGAATATTATCATGCATTTGCATCCCCTAACATGCGAACAAATTACAAAAGCAGTTTAGGTCTAGCCCTTGAATGGTTTACGTTTGGGCATACCTTTACCATTAATATAACGAATTCCTCAGGTATTGGAGAGCTACAATTTATTCCTTACACAACAGAAAAGTGGTCGCTTGGTCAATTCAGGCTGGGTTTTTGTATTGGCCGGAAGTTCTCAAAATAATAGCCTTAGGAACATTTAGTATGTTTGTATTGTTTAACACTTAAATCTAGTTTAATGAAAAATATTTTCGAATCAATTTTATTCTTTGCTGTCCTAAGTGTGTCAGCGGCTTTTACTTTTTTACCAATAGATCATTATGTTGTTACTAATGGTTTTTCGATGAACTTTAAATCCAGCGATCCATCGGGTTCATTTTCTAAAATGGGAGGAGATATTTACTTCAATGACAATGACTTGTTAAATAGTAAGTTTGATTTATTTATTGTTGTCTCATCAATAAATACGGGCAATGGCATGCAAAATAAAAAAGCGCAAACTTCTGAGTGGTTTAATGCTGCTGCCTTTCCTAACATTAAATTCAAATCTAGAAAAGTCGTTAAAAATGGAACTGGTTATCTAATCACGGGAGATTTAACTATTAAAGGCATAACCAAAGAATGCACCATTCCGGCTACTAAAACACTTTCTGGCGATAAAATTATATTTAATGGTTCTTTTGGTGTGGATCGAATAGCTTTCAAGGTAGGTGTTAAAAGTGCTGTCGTACCGGATAAAATGAATGTTTCTTATTCGATTCCTGCGCTTAAAAAATAATGAGGCTTAACCCAATATCTTTTGCCTTAATTTTAACTTCCATTTCTTCTTTTTTAGGTTTTATTTATTTCTATTTTTTCACCCATTTTTTATTTGACTTTTCAAGTCTATTGCCACTTTGGAAATTGATTGCGACGTATTTCTTCCTTTCTTTTTTAATTACGCTTCTTTTCAAGGTTTATTCAAGAGTTTTTAAGCAAAAGTACCTGTGGGTATTCAACTTATTTTTGGTTTTAGTGTCCTTTTGCAGTATTTTATATCCTATTCAAGCGCAGGTATTCCATCCAGACGAGGAGTTTTTTCCTGTTTTTGCCATCCCATTGCACTTCATTGTTCCATTATTCTGGTTGACGTTTTATCATTTAATCATTCCCCATGAAAATCATTAGTGTATTTTTTATAGCATCACTTTTAGTGGTGATATCGAGTTCATTCCTTTCTTGCTCCAAAGATAAGGTTCCTAGTTATATCGATCCAAATTGCGTAGATTCAGTATCTTTTAGTGCAACTGTTCTTCCTATCATGCAACAAAATTGTGTCTCATGCCATGGAGTTGGAAATTCAACGGGTTATGTTTTTTCTAACCATACTAATATTTCGAATCAATCTAATGCAATAATAGGTGCAATGCAAAACCAAGGATTTCAATTAATGCCGATAGGAGGCCCGCAACTCCCGGATTCTACTATTCAGGCCATTAAATGTTGGATCGCTCAAGGAAAGTTGAATAATTAGTTTAATTTTGCTGTCTAAATTTGAGAATCATGAAGTACTTATTCCTTTTGTCAATACTAGCCTTTGCTGTAGTTTCCTTTACTTTTAAGAATGTCTTTGAAACTGCACACATTTACCAAAAGAGCCCACTTAATGGTGGTGGAGCACCTGCAGGTAAATCTGGAGCTCCTGGAGAGCAGAATTGTACAGCTTGCCATTCAGGATCGGTCCTAAATGGCAACAATGAAAACGTGCTTACTCTTTTAAATGGTGCGAATCCGGTTACTAATTATACACCAGGACAAACATATACAGTTAGTTTGGCAATGAGTTCCAATCCAACCAAGAAAGGATTTCAATCGACTGCGCTAGATGCAAACAATATTATGGCGGGTACTTTTACTGGTCAAGCCGGAAATACATCGATAAACGGGACTACGAAAAAATATGCGAATCATACCTCTATGAGTAATACAAATGTTACTGCTCCTGTTTGGTCTTGGTCTTGGACGGCTCCATCAGCAGGCACTGGTGATGTGACCTTTTACGTGGCAAGTAATAAAGCCAATGGCAATGGAAATGACAATGGGGATTTAATTTACTTATCTCAGCATATCATTTCTGAACAAGGTGCAGGAATAACTGAAAGTGAAAGCGTTTCAGCATTCAATCTGTTTTACGCTGCCGATACTAAGTTGGCAACGGTTACATTTGAATCATTGCAACAAGGATCAATGAGTATTAACCTAAGTGACATGAATGGAAAAATATGGAACATTAAACAAAATGAACTAGTTATAATTGGCAAAAATAAAATTGCCCTTGATTTGTCGGGTTCTTATCCTAAGGGGACTTATGTTCTGCAAGCAATCATAAATGGGAAACCATTCACGAAAAACATTATCATAAACTGATTTTTACTTTAAGGTAACTGCTTTAAATGTATAAAAGCCATTTTTGTTGATGATTTCTTTTCTAAGCGCTTCGTATTGGCTCATTTTTTTTAATGCTTTATACGTTAAGCATAAATACCATTCTTGCTCTTCACTAAAATTGGTAAAGTGATTTAGTTTAAGCAGTTGTAATTTCGTTTCGCAAATAGAATATTCCTTTACATTATAATGGCTTAGTGCACCATAGAACAAAGCGTTTATATCATCCGGGTAAGAGGTTAAGATCAGATCAAATTGTTGTGCTGCCATCCCATAATTTTCTTTTTCAAAATAAACTAGCGCATTGTTGAGGCTATTAAAATAGTTAACCTGAACAATCTTATCGTTTTCTTTCCCAATTACTTGTTTTTTTTCTTGATCAGCTGGTGTTCCCGATAATTGAAATTCATTTTCAAGCTTTGGTTTGCTTCGGTATTTTCTATAGTCAAGTACCTTGTAATTTAGCAGGTAGGTCTCCCAACCTTTGTTGATTCGTTCTTTCTCAATAACATTGATTATTGTTGCTTTTAATGGCATTAATTGTTCGGGATATTCCTTCTCTGGCAACTCATTCGATGAGTTCGTTTCTTGTTGCACTTTGATTAACGCTATTTTTTTAAAGTCGCTTTGAAGTGTTTTAGGACGTATTATTGGATCGCTAGAAATAGTAGCAACATATGGCGAGACTTCATTTTTAGACTCGCTTTTATTTATGGGCGCTTGCTCTTTATCCTTTTTTATTTCTGTTTGATTCGTATTGTGATTTAAAATCAATATAATTGAAGAAAGTAATGCTAGCGAGGCTATTATTTTAAGGGCACTTATTTTTCTAAAAAGTTTACTTCTTACATTCTTCATTACTGAAGGCTCTAAATCGTTGCTTACCCATCCTTGTAAAGCCTCCATTTCAAAATGATTCTCTTCAGATAATATTGGCTTAGTTTCTTTGTTCATCATTTTTTTATTTTATTGATAACATCATGGTTTTTAAATTACGCTTTCCATTTTGAAGTAGGCTTTTAACATCTTTCACACTTAGTTTTTGCTCTTTTGCGATTTGCTGATAGCTCATTTTTTTAAAATAAAATAATTCTATGCATAGTCTTTGGTTTGCACTAAGTGAATTCATAAAAGAAATCATTTGTTCCAATTGTTTATCGAGGTTTTTTTGCTTCGTCAAATCAGCCTCGTCTTCCACTTCGTTGGCTAATTCTTCTATGCCAACAGCATGCACCTTTTTTTTTCGAAGTGTCATCAAGCATTCATTTTTAGTGAGTGCATGTAAATACCCTTTAAAATAAGTAATAGAATGTCCACGTATTTTCTTTTCTAACTCACTGAAAATAGTAATCGTCATATCTTCGGCCGCTTCTTTACTTGATAAATATTTCAAGCAAACACCAAAAACCAAATGGCCGTATTTTTCAAAGAAAAATTCAATTATGTCAGGTTGATTCCCAAGTTTAAATTGACTAATAATTAGCTCATCTGTTAAACCCTCAAATTTATTCCGCTTGGTTTTAAAAAATCGCATCATACAAACTTAGATGTAATTTTCATTTTTTTCCATAAGATCTAATAGAATGTGTAACCAATTTAAGATTATAAAGTATAAACCCTGCTTTAATTTTTATATTTTTTCAATAAAACATTGTTAGAATAAAAAAAGAAGTTACCTTTGCACCCCGCAATTGAGGAAAGCGTTTCTTAAGGGGTTTTTATTTTGGGTTAAAGGAATGGTTTAAATCCAAGGGAACAGATGGGGATAAGTCCTTTTTGTTTTACAAAATAAGTTCATTGAAATATTGAGGAATAAGGAAACAGCGATTAAGAAAAGAACAACATCTCTAAGTCTCAGAAAAATTCAACGTTATTTTACA
>JBILCD010000020.1:0-20312 GCA_044353285.1 Crocinitomicaceae bacterium
AGCGAATTAAACACATCTTGAAATTTATAAAAATCACTTTTTCCTGTTGTTACGTAAATTTCTTTCTCCGAACCAATTCCGTTTGCTGCCTTTATAGATGATTTATAGCTTGCTTTTTCAATTTCTGATTTTTTTGCCCACTCAATAACTGGAATTACAGCAAGTATTTGACGGGTTGAGGCAACATTTACAATACAAGAATCAGGGGATAGCAACATTATTTTTTGCCAAAATTGAGCTTGTGCTAATTCATCCCAGCGCTCCTCAAAAATGCTCTCGGCATTCATGAGTGTGTGCTTTGCATTATTTTTATAGAGTGATATTTTCTCGTCATCCCACGATAATTCTTGCCCTTTAACCATGTGCGTCATTAGAAGGGAAGCTACAATTAGACATATTGTTACGTTATTTATCATCTGTTAAAAATAGAAAGAAACGCAATTAGGAAGAAATGGATACAAAATAGTTTAACACACCCTATTGTTGAATTTCTTACTTTTGCTAGCATGAAATGGGTATTAAAAATAGTGGCGTGGCCTTTAATTGCCATCATTCGATTTTATCAACTCATTATTTCACCCATTTTCCCGGCAAGTTGTCGGTATACACCATCTTGTTCTCACTATACCATGGAAGCCATTCGGGTTTGGGGACCTTTTCGTGGTTCTTGGCTTGGACTTAAGCGAATCGCTTCATGCCATCCAAGAGGAGGTCATGGACACGACCCAGTACCAGAAAAAAAGAAGGATTAATGTATTCCTAATTGCCATCCGCGCATTTTTAAGGTTCGGATAATCGTGAGCATATCATTTGCATTGCTTGAAAGATCTGACCAATCCGCCATGCTAAGTAAATTCTTTTTTTGAGAAATAGTACACTCAAATGGAAATGCTACCTCGTTTTGTTTCAATTGTTCACGCTCTATAAATACAAACCAACGCCAAAGTAATCGTATAGAATTGTTACTCGATACAGCGAAATCTTCTGATTTTACAGATGCAAAAAAGTCAATATTCTTGCGTGCCCTAGAAAACAATACGTTTAATCGTTTCGATCCATTTTTCTCATTAACAGGTCCAAAACGCATTTCAAATTGTCCATTTTCATTTTTAGCATATCCAAAACTAATGATGAGTCGATCGCATTCGTCGCCTTGAACCTGCTCGAGTGCTTTAAAAAATATGCTGTCTTCATCTATTCGTGTAAGAAGGCGTATTCGATCCGCTGCATTGAGTTGCTGAAAGATACTTTCCAATTGGGTTTCGGAAAAAGCAACAAGGCCTATTTTTTCGCTTTTATTGCCTAATAGCGAGGCAAGATGATCGGCAACTTTTTTTGCTTCTTGCTCATTCGTCCGATTGGAATAGATGCCATTTTTTACTTCGTGAAATTTAATGGGCATCTGATCTTGGGAAACAGAAGGAAATGCTACCAATTCGTTGTTGTAAAAATGTTCATTTGAATAAGCGATAAGGGCGGGATGCTCACTTCTAAAATGATAATGCAAGAGGATGTTTTTGAAATAAAAACTTGCCTTGTGTAAGACAGTCAAGGCATTTTCATCTTTCGCATTGAAGTAGCTGCTTGGCGCCATTTGTTGACTGTCCCCAGCAATCAAGATCCGCTTGGAACGATACAAGGTGCCAATGGAATGGCTTAAAAGTAATTGACTTGCTTCGTCTATAATACTTAGGTCGAAGTAGTTTTTTTCTAATGGAATATTACTTGCTAATTGACTAGGGTTGCTTAGCCAAATTGGTTTTAATAGATGTATCCATGGCGCTGCATCACTGCTTAATAATTCCCGAATGGATTTATGTCGTCGTTGTTTTGCAAACTCTTTAACTAACAATGACTTTCCAGCTTTCAACATGCGCTTTTTCTCTTTATCAGCAGGGCTTAATTTATAAGCCGGAGTCTGCAAGAGTGTATGAAAAGAATTGAATTCTTTTTCTTGATTTACTCTAATTGTATTTGATAATGAAATCGAATCAGCATCAAATTCGAGGTTTATTTGATCTAAACGTGCTAAAAACTCAGATGGATTATGTGCCGAAAAAGCAGGGTGTTTTGATCGAAAGTTTGTCCATGCAGAATAAAACAATTGGTTTTCAAGCGCAGTAATTGATGGATTAGACTGGTAAAGCATCATGATATCGCTTGGAATGTTGCCGATGATTGAACTGTAGGGAAGTATGAGGCTTATCCCCCTTAGTAATTCATTAAGATAGGACTCAAGGATGCTATCGTCATTAAAATTAAAATGATTTTTTAATTCCGAAACTAGGGTATTAATCTTAGCATAAAACGTGTTTAATGCATTTCGTTCTTGCTCGCTCAGGGCTGTAAATTGGTCCCATTCATTATGATTTTGAGCATCAATTAAGGCGCTGATCATGTCTAAATCAATGGCTAAATTTTCTATTCCCATAGCGGAAAACTTGAGCGTTAATTGATTAAGTTCAGCCTCTAAAGCATAGGTTTTCCGGAGTGATGCTAGTGCATTACTAAAGTCTAAAGCAGGTGTTCTAAGCCATTTTTTAAGCTCTATTTTCCATCGGTAATTGTTAATGATTCCTTTTTTAAGGCATTGTTTCTCCAAATGCACCAACTCTATTGGACTTGGTCGTTTTATCCAATGTGTTTCATTTTCGTGCGCTTGGGCAAGTAGTAATTTTGTTTGAAAATAGCTTGTTTTTTGTCGTAAAAAGCGCTTGCTGTCTTTACAGACTATTTCTTGAAATTTCTTAAAATAGTCAGTGGAAAAGCGATGACAAATTCTTGCTTTTTCAAAAAGATTTTTAAGGTCTCCGAAGGTGTTAAACGCAAAGTGATTGTTTAGCAATCTAAGATCGCTTAGCCAATTTTTAATCAATTTGTCATGTTCTCCGAGGCTTGGTATTTGCCGCCTAAGATCCTTCATAAAACGAAGGGTAAATAGTATTTCTTTAGGTATTTGTTCTAATTCATTTTTATGGCTTAGCCAACTGCTAATACTCGGTAAATTACTGCGGTAATCTGCTGAGCTCAAGGGTTTATTTTTAATAATTCTTAAAAATTCCTTTACGCTTACACCTCCAATTATCCCTTCTTGATTCAGTATCGCTAAATCTTCTTGAAGGGAGCGTATTTCTTTTTGCGCATGGTGCTCTTTTTGGCTTAAGGCACTAGTTTCATTTTCAAGTGTCAACCAATTTTTTTTAAGGCTTTTGATAAATGCGCTAGAGGAATAGTTGGCGGTAGTTATTACGCTTAAGTCACCTAAACCTTTAGCTTCGAGTTTCTGTTGAATCACTTCTAATGCGGCGCGCTTATCTGAAACCACTAATGCTTTATTTTGCATAAGCAGTAATTTTCCAATTACATTACAAATGATTTGCGATTTTCCAGTGCCTGGAGGGCCTTGAACAACACAATTGTCACTTTCTAATTTTTCAAAGACATCAAATTGCTTTTGATCGTAGGGAAATAATGCTTCGCTAGGAAAGGCTAATGGGAAGGAATTTCGCTTGGTTTCTTCTCCAAAAAGTTCTAATAAGGGATTCGATCCCTCATGTTTTTCAATGATCTTTTCTAATTCACCCATTAAGGCTAAACGATGGTGGTGGAAGTTCCCAATATATTCTATTGTAGTATCAAGGTCCTCAAATCCAAGTTCATTGAGCAAGGAAATAAATTCAGCCGGATTTTCTACTCTTGTTGGAATGTTAGTTGTTGGAAATTCTTTTTGTAGTTGGTATACCAAAAATGGATTGATCATCAACTCATCTGGTAATTCAAGTAAGGTGACGGATTTAGTTATCCTGTTCACCTTAATACTTAAAGGAAGTATAAAAATGGGTGATTTTACAAGCTTCTTTTGATACTCGAAATGTAATACACCTCGACTTTGACACAAAGGAAAAATGCCTTTTTCTTTTTCAATTTTATTGGCTTCGCTTATTATTTTCTCGAGTTCGTTCGTTAATTCATGCTTCCCAAGCGGCAATTGTATACAATGCTTATCCTTAAGGTTCACCAAAATATCGTCTCCTCTAAAGGTGCTAAGTTCAAGGAGTAATTCTTGCAACTGTCCAATAAAACTATTCCCTTCCATGGGGTAAAGATAAGCCTATTCTTTTTTTTTTATTAATGATAAATTAAAGTAATTTTACAATAAACCAAATAGTTCAATATGACTCGTCTTCTGTCTTTCTCGCTGGGATTATTACTTGTTGCTCAGTTTAATGCTCAAATTACGGTATCTGTCGCTGATTTTGCCTCTGCCGCAGATACAGTAAGAATTAGTCAAGCTGATGGTGCAGGCTTGGATTTTACGTCTACTGGTGCCAGTTTCAATTGGGATTATAGCAGCTTAGTAGCGAATTCCCAGTATCTGAAAGAATTTAATCCCATTGGTTTTGCTTCCATTTTAGTGTTTACAACCTACGGTCCCCTTGCACCCAATAAATACAAGGCCACTTATTTTAATCCAACCAATGATTTGCCCCTAGATCAGCTATCTCAATTTCTTCCAGTTGCCTTGAGTGATTTGAATCAGTACACCAAGCGAATGGCAGATTCCATCACCTCTCTTGGTTATTCCATAGCCGTGAATGGTCAAGGTGTGCCTTTTAAATCGGATACCATTGAAACGAGGTATAAATTACCCTTAAATTACAATGACAGCCATTACTCTCGAGGTTATACTTTTATTGATCTCAATCCAGTAATTGATTTTAAAATCAAGCAATACCGTCAAAGACTAACAACAGTAGATGGTTATGGCACCCTAATCACACCTAAAGGCACTTTTCCGGTGCTTCGTTTACGACATGATATTAGCGAAATAGATTCCGTTTACCAAACTTTTTTCGGTCCAGGTACTTGGTTCGGAACGCCGCCCATTCAACGCACAGAATACGAATGGTGGGGAAACAATGAATTAGAGTGGCTGCTAAAAGTAACTGAAACCAATGGGAACATCACCGCAGTGGAATATCAGGAGGATTATTTAGGCTTAGATGCAGGGATTGACCAGCTCGATGCTAGCCTTCTTGTTTTTCCAAATCCTGTTCATGATTATTTATCTATAGAAAGCGATAACAGTATTTCTAGTGCTGCAATAGTAGACGTAAATGGGCAAATTGTTATGACAGTTACCCCCGATCAACTTTTGAATAAATACATCAATGTATCATCCCTTAGTCAAGGATGTTATTTTCTAAAACTTACCTTTGGGGATTCTTCACGAATAATTAAGGTGATTAAGAACTAATTTACGTAATTTTATCCTGGCAAATCGGTTTATCGCTGTTTCGTGTAAGCGGAAGAGAGGAAAGTCCGGGCAGTGTAGAGCATCGTACTTCCTAACGGGAAGGTCTAATGAGTTAACGCTTTTTAGAACAGAAAGTGCCGCAGAAAGGAAAACTACCTTCTTTTGAAGGAAAAGATGAAAAGGTGGGGTAAGAGCCCACCGCATGTTTGGTGACAAATATGGCAAGGTAAACCTTACGAACTGAAAGACCATGTATACCGAGGCTTGAGAGCTGCTCGCTCGATCTCGGAGGGTAGGTTGATAGATCTCAATTGTGAAGTTGAGGCTAGAGAAATGATAGACAGCTAACTCTTTTTTAGAGGAAGTGAACAGAACCCGGCTTACGATTTGCCTTTTTTTATTTTCATAAAATGATGCATACATATATCGCTCAATTAAGGTCTGAGCTTGAGCTGCAACAAAACAAGGCGAAAGCGCTTGGCATGGAAGCATACATGAAGGGCTTGTTTGATTTTTATGGTGTTTCAAGTGTTCCTAGAAAGTCAATATATAAAACATGGAAATCTAATCTAAAATCCCCTCTAACTGAAGAATTTAAATGGCAGTTAATTCGAGAATTATGGGAAAAAGAGCAAAGAGAATACCAATACATTGCGGTTGATTGGATGAATTCATGGCCGGTATCGGCATACAGGGAAGGCGATATAGAAGAATTAAAGTTTTTAATTTCAAACAAATCATGGTGGGATACCGTGGATTTAATTGCTTCTAATTATTTGGGGAAATATGCCCTGAAATTTCCGGAAATGATGGATCAAGTTATAATGGAATGGCAAGATGAGAAATCAATTTGGCTTCATCGTTCTTGCATAATTTATCAGTTAAAATATAAAAATACCACCAATCTTGAAAGATTATCTTATTTAATAGGGGTGTATAAATCCAACAATGCATTTTTCATTCAAAAGTCAATTGGATGGTCACTGCGAGAGGTTTCTAAATGGAATCCTGAATGGGTCAAAACTATAGTAGAGAATCATCAGCTAGCTGGATTAGCGAAACGTGAAGCGATGAAATACATCGCAAAAAAGTGACAAATGTTCACGGAATATTTAGCAGTATCTCTTTTATTTTTAAATTTACTCCTGAAATTAATGTATGACGCGTCTTTTTATTCTCTTTTCCTTTTTTTTAATAGCTTCAAATAGTTTCTCCCAATTAATACCATCCAATGGTGTAGCTGAATCTAAAGCTAATTATTATGCCTTGCAGCATGTAAATGTTTACGTTTCTGCCTATGAGTTCATTGAAAATGCTACCGTATTAATAAAGGGAAATAAAATTGAGAAAATTGCAAAATTTATTATTCTTCCAAACGCTTGTGTGGAAATTGATATGAAAGGCCAAACCATTGTCCCTGCATTTATTGAACTTTATTCGAATATCGCACTTCCCATGCCTACAAATGAATCAGTTGGGAATCAACCGCAATTGGAGACTAGTAAGAAAGGGGCATATTATTGGAATGAATCAATTCATCCTGAGCTTGATGCTTCAAGTTTGTTTAAAATTAACGCTAAAGCAAATGCGAACTTAATTAATATGGGTTTTGGATTTGCGCTAACGCACGTTCAAGATGGCATTGTAAGAGGTTCTGGAGCCTTAATATCTTTAGGAAATGAAGATGTAAATAAACAATTGATAGAAAGTCATGCTGGCCTTTTTTATTCTTTTTCAAAGGGGATTTCTAACCAAACGTATCCATCGTCACAAATGGGATCGATTGCTTTACTTCGTCAAAGCTTGTATGATTTGATTTATTATCAACAGAATAAGGCAAATAACGATAATTCCATTTCAATGGATGCATGGTCAGCTAATCTGAAGAGCCCGTCTTTCTTTAAGGTGGATGATAAGTGGGAAATTCTTCGCGCCAATAAAATTGCTAAAGAATTCGGATTGAATTTTATCTATGTCGCTTCAGGAAACGAATACGCAAACGTAAATTATTTAAAGAAAATCAATCCAAAACTAATCGTTCCAATGAATTTTCCATTGGCCTATAATGTAAAAGACCCTTATTTAGCTCGCCAAATTCCTTTAAGTGAATTGAAACATTGGGAATTAGCTCCTTATAATGCAAAATCGCTCAAGGAAAATGGCTTAACGGTTGCCTTAACATCGAATGGCATTATTTTACCCGAAACGTTTTGGAAAAATATAAGAAAGCAAATTGAAATTGGCTTGAGTGTTGGACAAATTTTGGAATCCTTAACTGATATTCCAGCTAAAATGATAGGTAAAGATGCCTTAATGGGGTCTTTAGATGAAGGAAAGTTGGCAAGCTTTAATGTATTTGAGGGAAATCCATTTACGGTTGATGCTCCCATATTAGAAGCATGGCATTTGGGGGAAAGAATGGTGCTAAAAACAGCTCAAAAATTGAATCCATTAGGCCATTTTTCACTCATAATTAATGGAACTAATTTTCAGCTGGATATTTCAGGAACAAAAGATAAACCAACGGGCAAGGTATATTATACGGAAGAAAAAATTGAAAAAAAGAAGAAAATAATAGACACTATTTCTTCGGTCGTAGATATTACAATAAATCAAGCCGATATTTCAATGTCATTTCAATTTTCAAATCAATTGGGGGGATATCAGCTGCATGGTAAGCTCAAAAGAGATGGTGATATTCTTGAAGGAGATCTCCTTCAGCCAGATGGAAATTGGGGAGCGTGGGCTGCCATAAGAAAACCATTCTCGGCTCCTAAACCTAGTTCGGATAAAGAAAAGAAAATTAGCACCCCGGATCCGCAAAGCTGGATGCCAAATTTGGCTTATGGGCGACTTTCATCCTCTTCTGATACTTCAATAGTTTTTAAAAATACAACGGTTTGGACAAATGAAGAAGATGGTGTTATTGAGAATGCTTGGGTTGTCTGTTTTGGAGGAAAAATTATTGCGGTATCTAAGGATACTATTCCAATACCACCGAATGCCATTATTATTGACGGTCAAGGGATGCACCTTACCTCTGGAATTATTGATGAGCACTCTCATATTGCTATCTCAAAAGGGGTTAATGAAGGTGGGCAAACTATTTCCGCTGAGGTAAGTATTTCAGACGTTGTAAATCCTGACGATATTAATATCTATCGCCAGTTAGCGGGTGGGGTAACTGCAGCTCAATTGCTTCATGGATCTGCTAATACAATTGGTGGTCAGTCGGCTTTAATAAAATTAAAATGGGGAGCCTCTCCAGATGAAATGATGATTCCAAACGCTCCAAAATTTATTAAATGTGCGCTAGGTGAAAACGTAAAACAAGCCAATTGGGGAGATGTCAATACGGTTCGCTTTCCCCAAACACGAATGGGGGTTGAACAAGTATTCTACGATGGATTTAAAAGGGCTCAAGCCTATAAAAAGGAATGGAACGACTTTAACTTGAGTGTGAAAAATGACAAGTCCATTGCGCCTAGAAAAGATTTAGAATTAGAGGTCTTGTGTGAAATTTTGGACGGGGAACGAAAAATAACATGTCACTCTTATGTGCAATCTGAAATAAATATGCTCATGAAAGTAGCTGATTCAATGGGCTTTACTGTAAACACTTTCACGCATATATTAGAAGGGTATAAAATAGCCGATAAAATGCGAGAACATGGGGTAGGGGCATCTACATTTTCTGATTGGTGGGCGTATAAGTTTGAAGTAAATGAGGCGATTCCTTACAATGCTGCGCTTATGAACCAACAAGGACTTGTTGTGGCTATAAATTCCGATGATGCAGAAATGGGCAGACGTTTAAATCAAGAAGCGGCAAAAAGCTTTAAGTACGGTGGAATGTCAGAGTTAGATGCTTGGAAGTTAGTTACTCTAAATCCAGCCAAACTACTGCATTTAGATGATAGAATGGGAAGTATTCGCGTTGGAAAGGATGCCGATTTAGTATTATGGAGCGACAATCCATTAAGCATTAACGCTATTGTTCAAATGACGCTTGTAGATGGTCAAATTTTATTTAGCTTAGAACAAGACAAAGTCTTGCAATCACGTAATAAATTAGAGCGAGCTCGTTTAACGTCACTTATGCTTTCTCAAAATCAAAATAATGCAGAGACTCAAAAGTTAAAACCGAATCAACACCGCCATTTTCATTGTAATACCATTGGTGAAGAAGGTAGTGAATTAGAAAATGCCCACTGATATGAAAAGAAGTATTGTCATTTTTATGTTTGCCTTTAGTCTTAGTTTATGCTGCTTTGGACAAAAAACGCTTTTGATAAATGGTTATCTGCACATTGGCAACGGAGAGGTAATGCCAACATCTGAAATTGGCATCATTAAGGGAAAAATCGTTTCAATAAAAAATGCAATGACTTCAACGTATGATCCGAGTGATTGGGATACCGTTATTAATATTGAGGGACAGCATGTTTACCCTGGATTTGTAGCGCCAAACTCTACATTGGGCCTCACAGAAATTGATGCGGTAAGAGCAACAAGGGATTTTCAGGATGTCGGTGAATTTAATCCTCATGTCCGTACTCAAATTGCTTTTAATGTTGAATCAAATGTTATTGAAACAGTTCTTGCGAATGGTGTCCTTTTTTCCCAAGCAAGCCCAAGGGGCGGTGCGATATCTGGAACGTCTTCCGTAATGTTTTTGGCCGGTTGGAATTGGGAAGATGCCACCGTATTGAAAGACGACGGAATTCATGTGAATTGGCCTCCTGCCACAAGTGGTGGCGGATGGTGGGCAGAACCCGCGCCTAAATCAATCAACAAAGACTACGCAAATCAAAAATCAAGTATTGAGGATTTCTTTAAAATAGCGCTCGCTTATTCGGATAGAAAAAATGAGGTCTTCGATCAGCGATTAGAGGCCATGAGACTATGTTTTAAGGGTAATAAAAGGGTGTTTTTTCATGCCGATGAAATGCAACAATTACTCGATGTTATTGATTTTTGTGAAAAACTTAATATCAAGTTTCCGGTGCTCGTTGGTGGCCACGATGCGTATTTATTGGGGGCAAGATTAAAAGATGCACGAATTCCCGTAATGTTAGGGAGGGTTCATCAATTGCCTGAATTAGAAGATGAACCGGTCGACCTTCCATATAAATTACCGTTCTTATTACATCAGCAGGGTATATTATTTTGCTTGCAAAATCAAGGAGATATGGAAGCAATGAATGCGCGTAATTTGCCGTTTCAAGCTGGTACAGCAATGGCTTATGGATTAAAGGAAGAAGAAGCCGTTCGATCAATTTCCCTTTCAACTTGCGAAATATTAGGCATTGACGACCAATATGGATCCATAGAAGTTGGAAAGTCAGCTACATTATTTGTTTCTCAAGGCAATGCCTTGGATATGAGAACAAATAATGTAACCCTGATTATGAGAGACGGAGTGTTGGTTCCCTTAGTTAACTTTCAAGAAGATCTTTACTTGAAGTACAAGAAAAAATACGAAAAAAACTAAACTAGAAAGGTAAATCGTCTTCGTCTGTACTGCTTGAATCTTTCGTTTTTTCAGTTCCAGCAGAAGGAAAATCACTTGACTCTAAAGAAATCGCTGAAGGACCTCCAGCAGGCATACCTTGAGACACTTTCTCTATTCGCCAAGCTTCCAAGGTATTGAAATATTTAATTTCCCCTTGTGGGCTAGTCCATTCTCTTCCACGTAAATTAAACGAGACCTCAATTTGATCGCTTAATTGAACTTGATCCAATAAACTACACTTATCTTGCGTCGCTTGAAATAATATATCTTGTGGGTACTGACTGCTCGTGTCAGATACTACAAATTCTCTTTTTGAAAATCGATCACTCACCTGTACGGTTGCGTTAATCATTTTTACACTTCCTGTTAATTTAAACATACTCTTTATTTTTTTATCCGTTATTAAATGATAGAAGGGTGAGCCAAGCATCCTTCAATTTGTTTTCTTCTAGCAATACCTTAGCTCGTTTATGCAAAGCTAATTCTAATTCCTTTGGCTGACTATCTAAAGATAGAAATAAATCGCTTAATTCCATCAACTTATATTCATTTACATCAGTTTCGTCAGGAATCTCTTCAATTCCTGCTAAACGAGCTAATAAATTTTTTGATAGGACATCGCTTTGCAAAAAATCCTGTGGCAATTGATCGTACCCTACACCGCATGTGGTAATAGGCTTCTCAAGCTCAAACATCGCATGTTCGTTTGCTCTACAATACCAATTTCCACCCATTCGGGCTACTAAATCTATTTTTTGTTGATCAATCAGTTGATTTTCATCTAAATAGCTTTCGTCAATATGAAATTTGACTACCTCACAAATAATTAGATTGCCAGCGCCTCCTTCCGTGCCTAATTCGATAATTTGATTCACCTTACATTCAAATTGAACTGGAGATTCCTTCACCCTGAAGGGCTTCACTAAATCAGAAGGAATAGGCGTTAAACCAGACTTTACAAATTCATTTTCGCCTGCAGGATAGGGAGAACTCGCTAAACTCATTTGCTCCACTATGTCAAAATTAACGACATTTATAACTACTTCTGGATGGGCTTTAACATTGTTGTAGGTATCTTTAGTGGTATTTGTTCGTCCACTTCGAGCAGGAGAAAAAATTAATATAGGTGGATTAGCACTAAAGACATTAAAAAAGCTAAACGGAGCCAAATTTACCTGGCCATTTCCATCAATTGTAGACGCAAATGCTATAGGTCGAGGTCCTATTGCACCTAATAAATAGTGATGCATCTTTGCAACGGTAAGATCTTTTGGAGTAAAAGAAATCATATAATCAAATTGTCAATCAAAAGTAGCTAAAAATCTGTCGGGCATTTCTTTCTTAGAAAATAAATTATACACAATTTAACCATTTTTAACCCTAAAAAGATATCTTTGATTTTCCTAAATAGGTACTAAATGCGTAAAATCATTCTTTTTTTAAGTCTTTTATTGTTCCTAGGAAATAGCGCTCTTTATGCCCAAAATAAAAAGAATAGTAATGGCCAAAAGCATGGAAAGTGGGTTTATTTCGGTGCAGATAAAAAATCATCTGGTTACGGCGCCAACGTTAAAGTTGAAGAGGGAAATTATACCAATGGAAGGAAAACGGGAGAGTGGATAAAATATCATCCTGATGGTAAAACGATAAAAATAATAGGGAATTACATTAATAATCGTCCCGAAGGAAATTATACACGCTACTATTCTAATGGGGTAATGCGTGAGAGGGGGTGCTTTAATAAAAATGAGTATAAGGGTGAATTAGTGCGGTATTATAATAATGGAAAAGTGGCCTATCGCGCTCAGTTTAATGATAAAGGAGAAGAAATGGGTGTGGTTAAACATTATTATAAAAATGGCCAAGTTGAGGTGGAGTATACTAAAATAGATGGTAAATTATCTGATAAAATAACAACTTATTATAATAATGGTACCGTCAAATCTGTGCAGCTTGTTCAAGCTGGAAAGTTGGGAAAGAAGACGAAAACTACTGATTTAAAAAAATTTAGTGTTGAGAAGGTATACCAAGATGAATACCCTCCTAAAATAACGAATCCAAAGACTAAAGGCGTTCGTTTTATTCCTTCTGGTTATAATACTATTTATAACGACAATGATGAGATATGGCAAGATGGAGATTTTAAGGATGGCCAATTATACGATGGAAAAGTATATATATATGGTAGTAACGGTCTTTTATTAAAGGTTAAAGTATTTAAAGGAGGAAAATTTCATTCCTTAGGACAATTATAATAGTAGTAATATGAAAGCATATGTTTTTCCTGGGCAAGGAGCCCAATTTAGTGGAATGGGGAAAGAACTTTTTGAGCAATCTTCTCAGGCTCGTGAGTTATTTGGGGTGTCGAATGATATTTTAGGTTTTGATATTCAAAAAATTATGTTCGATGGAACTGAAGATGAATTAAAACAGACTAAGGTAACGCAGCCTGCAATCTTTATTCATTCTACCATTTTAGCGGCTTGTTTAGGTGATTCTTTCACTCCAAGTATGGTTGCCGGCCATTCGCTAGGGGAATTTTCAGCCTTAGTTGCCAATAAAACCTTGCGCTTTGAAGATGGACTCTCACTCGTTTATAAAAGGGCTTTGGCCATGCAAAAAGCATGCGATTTGGAGCAGTCTACTATGGCTGCCATTCTTGGCTTAGAAGACCATATTGTGGAAGAAATTTGCGCAACAATTGATGGGGTAGTGGTGCCAGCAAATTATAATTGCCCCGGGCAATTAGTGATTTCTGGCTCAATAGACGCCGTGCAACAAGCTTGTGAGCAATTAACGCTCGCGGGAGCCAAAAGGGCGCTCGTTCTACAAGTTGGTGGCGCATTTCATTCGCCAATAATGGAGCCTGCTCGAGAGGAATTGGCTGCCGCAATAGAAAGCACGAATTTCTCAAATCCTATTTGTCCTATTTACCAAAATGTTTCGGGACTCCCAGTGGCACTTCCTGAAGAAATAAAGAAAAATTTAGTGCTGCAGTTAACTGCGCCGGTTAAATGGACGCAGATTATGCAAAACATGCTTGCTGACGGGGTTAGTGAAGTGATCGAAGTGGGACCAGGTAAAGTTTTACAAGGCTTATTTAAAAAAATAGACCGCGAATTAATCACTTCATCTGCAACAATTATTCATTGATTTTATGGATTTTTTAGGGTTTTATCATCTACTAATAGAACCTTAAATTTATAGCCATGAAATCAATATCTTTTATCATTATCTGTTTTCTCACAAGTACTGCTTTTGGTCAAATTGTGAGCGGTGACATCTTAGGAACCTTGTTTGATCTTAATACAAAAGAACCAATCTTTAATGCGCGTGCTGTTGTGGAAGATAATGGCCGAAAATATCAAGCCTTGACAGAGCCTGATGGTCGCTTTCGAATTGTAGGCATCCCTGCGGGAAAGTATTATTTATACATTATCAGCGGAAAGGACACAATGAAAAACATACTGGCTGATGTCCCAATGGAAGCGTATTGTAATCTAGGTGATATTTTATTTGAACGGATTAATGTTTTTAAAACGGTTACGGTAAAATCTGGAGTGAAATTGGTGTTCGGTGAGCTGCCTACAAAGGAATTAACGGCTGCTGATATTAAAGTAAATGTCAATAAATTTGATGTGCGTACGCTTGCAATTTCAATGTCGTCTGAAATAAAACAGGATGAAAATGGGGAATTGATGTTTCGAGGTGCCCGAAAAGGCGATATGATTTATATTGTTGATGGGGTGAAATGTTCTGATGTTTTCAATGTTCCAAGTGTCTCAATTAGTAAAATGATGGTATTTACAGGAGGATTGCCAGCAAAATACGGTGACACAATGGGGGGCGCTATCGTTGTTGAAACGAAAGGTTATTTTGAGTTGTATCGCTCATGGCTCGCTGCCCAATAAATTATTTCCATAAGGTCCTGAAAACGAGTATGGAAATGGTAGAGCAAACAAATATAAGCGTTATTGGTGGTAAATAATAGGGCCATTCGTTCGGGTTAAACCAACCATGTAATCCAATTATTGTAACATGGATTAAGGAACTTATCACACCAACTTTTCCAAATTTATATAACTTGCTGCCAGACGGAATTCTTTTAAGTGTCGCAATTAGTGGAATACTGAAAAATATAAATGTTATGATGCCCATTAATACGATATACCATCCATGTAAATTGAGACTGGTTCCGTCAAATAATGCGGCTTGTGCTCTTGGATTAATGAGAACTAAATTGGCGCCGATATGCAATAGACTAAATCCATAGGCAATTTTACCAAATTCGCTCCGGTAAAGAGGATACGTAGAAAACCACTTACTTGGTAATAAGGTCATAGTGAAAAATGTTCCGGCTGTCCAAGCAAATGATTTATTAAAAACAAACAGGACGCTATCTAAACCTAAACCTTTGCCAAAATGGTAGCGAAGAGCAGCGTACACGTAAAAAAGAATAAAAAAGATAAGTGCCTTCTTAATCATTAATATGTTATTTCCCATAAAAATAATCCTTCTGCCGGAACGGATAAAGCTGCTGCTTGCCTGCTTTTTAAGACCATGATTTCTGGTATGGAATCAGGCGACAACTTTTTGTAACCGACTTCTAATAAGGTTCCAACAATGGCTCTAACCATATTCCGCAGAAAACGATTTGCACGTATTTCAAAAACGAGTTGAGAACCTTCAAACTTCCACTCTGCAAAGCTTACCTCGCAAAATGTATTTGTAACGTCTGAATGACTTTTAGCAAAGGAGGCAAAATCAAGTTTCCCGATGAGGTATTGTGCGGCCTCATTCATCCTATCAATATCAATCGGCTTGCGCATAAACCAACTAAATTCAGATAAAAAAGGCTCTTTTTCTTGATGAATAAAATAACGATACGTTCTTGATTTAGCGTTAAATCTAGCGTGAAGCGCTGAATCTACTTGAAAAACATCAAGAATTACAATGCTTTTGGGCAATACTTTATTTAAGGTGTTTTTTAAGTTACCCTCATCTATTGAATCTAGGAAATCGACGTGAAAAAAATAATTTTTTGCATGCACACCGGTATCAGTCCTTCCACAACCTACAATGGAAAATGGGGTATTGGAAAACAATTGTGCTAGGCAAGTCTCTATGGTTTCTTGAACAGAAGTAGCATTTGGTTGGGTTTGCCAGCCATGAAAATCAGTGCCTTTAAAACTAATTTTAAAAAAATACCGTCTCATATTATTTTGCACAAAGATTGATAATATTTTTTAGTTAACCCTTCAATTTATTAAAATTCGAGCGGGCAACTATGGCTATAGTCTTTCGTTTAATAATCTGTCAAGTTTTCCTTTTTTTACTTAAATGTTGTAACTTTACGCATGAATGTTCAGTTAAACTACTCGTTTGAAAATTTATATGAATTATAATTTACTGAGATTTACCTTGTATTTAATTGTTCTTGCTAGTAGCAATGCATTTTCACAATGTCCCAACTCAGCTAACATAGATTCTATAGATCAACCAACCTGTACCAATCCAACCGGAATAATCTATTTGTCTGGGCTTCCTTCGGGCTCATGGACTATTAATTCTTCACCAGCGAGTGCAACCCAATCCGGTAGCGGTTCAATTGCGGTGATTCCTGGGCTAATTCCTGGGCAATCATACACCTTTACTTACAGTGTTACCTCTCCGGCATGTACTTCTAATCCGACCTCATCAGTTATTATAAATTCTGTGCCTAACGTTCCCAATACACCCATTGCTGGAGGCGTTACGCAACCGACTTGTCTTATAGCTACTGGATCTGTTGCCATTTCTAATTTACCTTCAACGGGTGGCTGGACGCTCACTGCCACAAGCGCAACACTTGTTACGACATCTATAACTGGTATCGGCTCAACAGTTTCTTTCACAGGGCTTCCTGTAGGCGCTTATACTTTTGTACTTACCTTAAATTCAAATGGTTGCTCATCCTCAAGTTCCAACCAAATTTTCATTAATCCTCCCACAGTGCCTTCAGCCCCGATTATTGGGACCATAACCCAGCCCAGCTGCAGTGTTCCAACGGGTAGTGTGGCATTAAGTGGACTTCCTAATCAAGCATGGACAATCACAACAAGCCCTGGCGCAATTTCCACTCCAGGCACTGGTAATTCTACCTTGCTAACTGGTCTTATCGCTAATACATCATTTACGTTTACTGTTACTAATAATGTTAACAGTTGTGTGTCATTGAGTAGCCTCCCCGCCCAAATAAATATAGCACCGATTATCCCTCCTGTTCCAACAGCCACCTCTGTTCAGCCGAATTGTCCAATACCTTCAGGGACGATTAACGTAAGTGCTCCGCTTGGTGCCTATACGTACTCAATCGACGGCGTATTATATCAAATTTCGCCTTTATTTTCTGGAGTTCCTCCAGGGATTTATACGGTCTACGTTCAAGACAATTCATCTGGATGCATCAGTTCAAATGGTCCTACAGTTATTAATGCGCTTCCTACACCACCAAATATCACCTTGTTGTACGTAGACAGTATTTCATGTAATGGTTTGTCAGATGGTGGCGCGGCCGTTCAGGTTACCTCCGGAGGTACCTCTCCTTTTGTGTATTCTTGGTCCCCAATGGGAGGCACCAATGATACGGTTACTAATTTGCCTTTGGGTAACTATAATATCGTTGTTGTAGATGCAGCACAATGCGTCGTTGTGCAAAGTTTTACAATCGCTCAACCCAGTGCGTTGACCATTTTTGGAAGTTCTACTCCTATCGATTGTGAACTAGGTATATTGGGAACGGTAGATGTGGATGTGTCGGGTGGCGAACAGCCATATCTTTACACGTGGAATATTCCTAGTGTTTCAACGGATAGCATCAGTAATTTAGATATTGGGCCCTATTCGGTAAATGTCACTGACAACAACGGTTGCTCCATTGCTTATGGAACAACAATTGGCATTATTAACGATTTATTAGTCAATATTAACCCAGCTGATACCTCCATCAATCCAGGAACTTCTTTTGTGGCCAATGCTTACAGTTTAGGAAGTGATTATGTATGGACACCCATTGATGGATTAAGTTGTACCACCTGTCCTAACCCTGTTGTTTCGCCTGATTCTTCTGGTATTTATTATGTATCGGTGAGTGATGACAATGGATGCCAAGGAAGCGATTCTATGAGTGTTACGGTTAAGTTACTATGTGGCGAACTCTACGTGCCGACTATTTTTTCACCCAATGGAATAGGTCCCGAAGCAAATAATAAATTATGGGTTTTTGGAAAAGTGGCTTGCATTAAACGTTTTAGTTTTCAAATCTATGATCGTTGGGGAGAGATGGTTTTTGAATCCATTAATATTCTTGATGGTTGGGATGGTAATTTTAAGGAAAGACCGGCTACAAGTGGCAATTATGTGTATAAATTAAGTGTGTTATTGTATGATGATTCAATCTATAATGCATCAGGCAGTCTCACATTGGTAAGATAGGTATGAAAACAAAGAAGTTAATTTTATTTTCAATTGTACTAATTAGCCTATTATCGGGCTCTAAATTGACTGCGCAAGACATTCATTTTTCGCAAATGGAGTATGCACCCATGACATTAAACCCTGCCTTAGCTGGCGCATTTTCTACTTTTCAAGGTGTTGCTATGTTTCGCTCTCAATATGGTAGTTTCGCCACTCCATACACTACTATGGCGGCTTCCATGGATGGAAAATTAACCCCAGCATCTAGTTTGCAGAAAGGAACTATTGGAGGGGGAATTAATTTCCATAATGATCGAATGGGCGAAAATAATTATAATCAAACCCTCGTCAACATAAGCTTGGCATATCATCTGATGCTAAATAAAAATAGTAAAGTTGGGCTAGGACTTTCATCGGGCTTTGGGCAGGCTTCAACAAATCCTGCAGCAGGTCAATGGGGTGTTCAGTATGATGGAACCGCCTTCAATCCTGTTATCGCTTCGGGAGAATCATTTTACAAGCAAAATTTTTCCTATTTTGACATGGGAGCAGGCATGCTTTATTCGTTTAAAACCAATAATAAATATATAAATGATAAGGCGGATAAGTCGATTAATGTAGGTGTTTCCGCATTTCACATCAACAGACCGATAAGTTCTTTTTATAATTCTAGTATTCAACGATTACCTATACGATATAGCATATTTGTAAATGGAAGTATTGCCCTTCCTCAAGCCAATGGAGCAATTTTACCCGGAATATACTATCAACGACAGAAAACGTACAATGAAATCATGGTTGGATTTTATTACAAACAAATTTTAAAAGAAGAATCAAAATCAACTTCAATAAACAAGGAAGTGTCTTTCTCATTGGGATTATTTACCCGGTATAAAGATGCCATGATTATTAAACTTATGGCTGAATGGGGCGCTGTTTCATTTGGATTTTCATATGACATTAATATCTCTAGATTGTCTATCGTTTCCAATTTTAAAGGGGGAACAGAGGTCTTTGTGCGCTACGATTTAGATAAGTTTTCCCGAAAAAAAATAAGGGTTAAATAATAGCTATTTAGTAACAAATGGGTAATCCATCTTACTTAAGTCGGCTTTAAAAAGATCATAACTAAAATAATCACCACTTTCGTTAATGCTTGAGAAAACACATTGATTCGTTTTTGGGTTAAATTGAAAATGGGTATCGTTGTTTGAAGAGTTTATCGCCAAACCTAAGTTTTTTGGAGCACTCCAGACCCCTTCAATATTTTCACAATAATAAATATCATATCCTCCATAACCAGGTAGCCCATCACTGCTAAAAAATAAATACTTGCCATCTGAAGTTAGGTAGGGGGTAGTTTCATTATCAAGGGAATTAATGTTTTTTGGGAGTGCTTTTGCTGTTCCCCAAACATCATCTATTTGTTGCACGACATACATGTCCATTCCTGAATTTTCTGCTTTTCGATCACTGATAAAAATCATTTGTCTTCCACCCTCACTATTTTCAGAAAGGGTAGCTCCACCTTCAAAAAAATCTGTATTTATGCTTTTATTTTTGATCACATTCATTGATGACCACTTGAAAGGAATTTCCCCCGTGATTTCAAAGATGTCAGAGCTTTTCGTTGTTTTTTCAGCAGCAGATGTATTCACCGTTGTTAATCCATAAAGCCCGTCCTCAGCAACGAAACTCATGGCGTCAAATCCATTGGTATTATATTCAATGAATGTTCCCGGCTGAATTACCCAATCTTTTTTCGTTTCATCCCAAACCGCATGGTACATATCTTCATAAGGTTGTCGATCATCGGGGCTAAGGTTATTGCCTGTTGTCTCCGGTTTCCTTGCGGTAAAAATGAGCTCTTTTCCATCATTTGTTAGGATTGGGGCATACTCGTCATCAAGTGTATTTAATATTATTGACAAAGGCTTTCGTATATTTTTTATGCCAGATTTAGCATCTCTCATAGCGAGTTCACATTGTTCGATGTAAAATAAGATGTTGTAATCCTTTGCTGCTTTACCGCCCATAATTTGTGCTGTCTTTTTGAAATACATTGCAGCAATATCGATTTTCCCA
>JBILCD010000001.1:0-47517 GCA_044353285.1 Crocinitomicaceae bacterium
TAAAGCTTAGGCAAGCAAAGGTTATAATAATGCTAAACTTAAAAGCAAACTGTTTAGTAATCATTTTATTTTTCTTATTTCTTTATGCATTATTTCCCCACCGCTCGTGGCTGTTTTTATCCCTAAATATATCGCAAAAATGGCTAATAATGCAAGTCCTATTGAAAGTGCATTCGAACGTTTGTTTTTTTTCCAAGAAAGCCACATAGCAAGCAAGGAAATGGCTGATAACAAGTAGGTAACCAGTGAAAAGGTTTCTGCGTGTTCTTCGTGTTGATGAATAAACGTGCCGCTGGTTTTTTCTAATCCCTCCACTATTTCCTCTGCACCCTCACCAGTATTCATAGAAAGGAATGCTGCTATCCCGGCAAATACAAAAAGAGAAAGTGCGAGTCGTTTCACCAAACCATTCTTAAATAGAAACCCGAATAACAACAAGAAACAACCCATTATTGGTAAAAAAATGGGTAGGTGATTAATAACTAGGTGAGAATAAGGTGACTTTAATGCATTTTCTAACATCCTTCTTTTTGTGTACTAATGTAAGAAATTCTATTTAAATACCATATTTTTTACCTTTTTCTCCTTTCTTTTTCCTTAATTTGTGTGCCTATAAATCATTAATATGTTTTATTAAAGTAGTAATTCAATTAAGAAAAGCCCTCTCGCAACCATATATTTTATAGATTAATTATGATGAATTTCGACTTCTTATTTACCAATTTATTTGATAAAAATATTGCCTTTTATATTGATGAAAAAGAATACACTTATTTAGAATTTAAACAGACCGTGTTTTCTATATCAAATAGAATAAATGAACATAACATAGAGGGCCAAAACATTGGCGTTTATCTTTCTGATGACCTTTATTCCTATGCTGCATTTATTGCTATTTGGTTAACTAAAAATGCATATGTCCCTATTCATCCTTCCTATCCGGATAACAGAAGGATTGATATAATCAATCAAGGGGAAATTAATTATGTGCTTGTAACTGATTCCCACCCTATTTGTGTCGTTGGCCCTACCAATATTAACATTTCTTCGCTTCATCCTGCCGAAAAACTCTCCTTTCATTATCTCGAGCATATCAAAAGTGACTTAATGTATATTCTTTTTACCTCAGGCAGCACGGGGGCCCCAAAAGGAGTACAAATTAACTGTGGAAATTTATGTTCTTTTATGGACCATCTGACTTCTGTCAAAATGCCACTTACTGTTGGGGATCGGTTTCTTCAAATGTTTGAACTGACCTTTGATTTATCTGTCGTGTCATTTTTGTTTCCCTTACAACTTGGGGGAACCGTATACCATGTTGGAACCAACCAAGTAAAATATCTAGAAATCTACCGCCTTCTTGAAGAATATGCTATTAATTACGCCATCATTGTTCCTTCCGTTTTGGCTATGTTAAGGCCCTACTTTGAAGACATCGATTTGCCAAACTTAAAAGTTGTTGCATTAAGCGGGGAGGCCGTTCCTTTAAAACTTACCGAAGAATTTCAATTGTGTTGTCCAAATGCATCCTTTTTTAATTACTATGGCCCAACAGAATGCACCATTTTTTGTACAACATATGCCATCCCGAGGACTGAAATAAAGTCCGCTAACGGAATTGTTTCTATAGGCAAACCCACTCTAAATAGCGTATATAAATTATGTGAATTACCAAAAGATGGAGAAGAACTGAATGCCAGCAGCGAACTGCACATTGGCGGCGAACAAGTTTCTATTGGTTATGTACAAAATGAAGAAATGAATAAAACGTTATTCTATAAAAATGGCGAAACGCCATATTATAATACTGGCGATTTAGTCTTTTGCGATGACATGGGGTTTTTGTATTACCTAGGGAGAAAAGATCAACAAGTGAAAATTCAAGGATATCGTATCGAACTAATGGAAGTTGAGCACCTGTGCAATAAGGCATTAGAAGCAACCTCGGTGGTGGTGGCTATTAAAAATGAAAAAGGATTTGACGAACTAATTCTTTTTGTGAAAGAGACCGAAAACAATTCAATTACAGAGAGGCTTAATCAGTATTTACCTAAATATATGGTTCCGAGTAGGATAATTCATATGAAAGACTTCCCGATGAATGAAAATGGTAAATTGGATAGAAAATCACTAAGAAACTCACTACTTAACTCATAGCATGTATACGATTAGAGAGGCCAAAAAAGAAGATCAAGCATTTCTCATCTTGTCAATTATTGAAGCCGACAAAAGTTCGACTAATATTTGTTCCTATTGCAAACTCCTCGAAATTGAGGAATTGGAGTTTAAACAATTCCTCCATGAAATTTTTGAAGAGGAAATCGCCGGATTTGAATTCTCCGTCGAAGCGTTTGTGGTAGTAGAACATGATGGCAAACCCATAGCAGCAAGCGCTTCTTGGATTGAGTCGGAGGAAGGCCTCCCATCGTGGCAACTAAGAATGGTTGCCTTAAGAACAGTGCTCCCTGCCATTCACATAACTAATCTGATGGGGAAATCGGCCATTTGTAATACAATTAATATTAAAAGAAGTGAAGGAACCCTGCAAATTGAGTCTGTTTTTATTAGTTCTGAACACCGCGGCAAGGAATTATTAAAAAAAATGATTGACTTTCACATAAAATTAAGGTCCAATAACACCAATAATATTGCCTCCATGGAATTATTAACCTATAATTCGAACCTATTGGCGGAAAAAGCGTACACGAAAATCGGATTTAAAAAAATAGAATACACAACTTCGTCGCACGAGGAAATAAAACACTTTTACCCATCTGATGGGATGACTCGTTGGCAAAAAATTATTGAACATGGAAATTGAAACTAAATTACAAGAGGTTTTTCGTGACGTTTTTCAAGATGAAACGTTGGTAATTTTACCCGAAATGACTGCTGGAGATGTTGATAAATGGGATAGTATAACTCATTTGATAATGATTAGTAAAGTGGAGGAGGTTTTTAATGTCTCTTTCCGCTTAAAAGAATTAATCAAACTTAAAAATGTTGGTGATTTAATTACTCTTTTAAAAGAAAAAACCGAGTAAATGAATAGACAAAGCATACTTTTTATATTGAGTTTGTCTGTTTTTTTAATCACTTTATCTTTTCTTTGGCCGAGTGAAGGTGTGATGATTGGCAAACTAAATCTCGTCTTTATAGATGGAGGGGGGATATTTAGCAAAGAAAAAAATAAATTCAAAGATCCTAGTCTTATCAAAACATCTTTGTCCGCAAATATTAATTCAAAAGACCATCTTAAATTAATAGAACATAAAGATCCTAGTGCGGTATCCTTGCATAAAAAATTAGATAGTCTTCGTGATAGATTAAATTTAAAACTGACTGAATCAGATTATAAAGAATCAATATTCTTAATTAATCCAGTGAAAAATAATACAAGTCCTTTGGATAATTTTTTTAAGTCTCTAGTGGATATTAAGCTTGTTGGGTCTGGAGTAATGCGTGTTGGGCACTATGGAGACTCTCAAATTGAAGGCGGCCGTATGACTAACACCTTGAGGGATTTGTTTCAAGGATATTTTGGAGGTGGAGGTGTGGGCTATGTGCCCTTGGACGACATAACAAGTCCTGTCTCCTTCTCGAGAACCGTATCGGGTAATTGGACTCGATTCGCAGCAAGTAAAGGACGGCCCAAAGGGGGAAGCTTGGGACCTGGAGGGCTTGCATTCAAATACAACTCAGGACAAAACCAAACTAAAAAATTAACGAGTGAATCAGGCGCGGCGAATTTTACCTCATGGGCTTCTGGAAATGTCACTTTGAATTTATCAAAATCATATTCCAACATGATGATTTGGTATGGTTACGGACAAAAAAACTCGATCCTTAGCGTTTTTTCCGGAAGCAACAAAATTGGGGAGGTCAAGTTAGAAGATAATGGCGTTTTTAATGCTGTTAAGGTGCCATTATCTACTTCCTCTACTAATATACAATTACGTTTTAGTGGACCATCTCCCTTTTTATATGGCGCCACTTTTGATGAATCGAAGGGGGTGCAATTTGATAATTATGGGGTTCGGGGGCATTCGGGAGAGGGATTCCTAACTATAAATCAAGACGATCTTTCTGGCATGTTTCAGAAAATAAATAATAAACTGGCCATCGTTCAGTTTGGAGGTAATGTAACTCCTTATTTAAAGACCGAGGCATCCCTCAAAAAAATGAAGGATATTTATCAAAATATTTATCTTCGGTTTAAGAAAGCGTTGCCCGAAGGAAGCGTATTAATAGTAAGTGTTAATGATGTTTCTAGATTAATAAAAGGGGGGTATGAATCATATCCAAATATTAGTTCTCTAAGGTATATTCAAAGAGAATTAGCAATCGAAAATAATTGTGCCTTCTTTGATTTATATCAATTTATGGGCGGAGAATCCTCAATTAATGTTTGGAGCGAAGCAAATTTAGGGGCTAAGGATGGGCATTTTTCAACAACCGGTAGGGATATTGTTGCTAAAGAGCTCTTTAAAGCGTTGATGTACGAATTCAATAATTACAAAACTAGGCATGACATTAAAGAATAATTCAAGTTTGCTTTTCTTTCTTTTAGCTGTTAATGTCTGCTTTTCTCAACAGCAAGTGTCTGACACTGCGTCTTTAAATAAACTCGTTAAATATTCCGTTTCTCCGAATTTTGTTGACTTCAAAACAAATTATTTTGAATGGCAAAACCCGTTATCTGTTGGGGGTTTTTATGATAAATTGAAAAAAGGAGACAATGTAACAATCTTACATATCGGCGATTCTCACCTGCAATTCGATTTAGGAGCAGGAACGACAAGAAAAAGACTTCAGCAAGTATTTGGCAGTAGGGGGAGAGGGCTCGTTTTTCCTTATGCTGCTGCGGGAACACACTCTACTTATGACTATTCAAGCGCTTCTTTTGGAAACTGGAGAAGTAATAAAAATGTCAGTAAAAACATTAGCTATAAACTTGGCGTCTCTGGTATCACTATAAATACACGAGATTCCCTTGCCGGATTTTCGTTTTCTTTCTACAACAGTGACCTTCGAGAAGAAGAAATTAATTTAGCCGTCCTATTTTTTAAAAATACTGACTCTTCTTTTAATATTAAATACCGATTAAACAAAAATGATGACTGGATTTTTGTCAACGTTCATAATTCAACTAACAAAAATTGTGTGCAAATTCCTCTCGCAGCCTCTAAATTTGATCGATACTTTGAGTTACGCTGTGTTAAATCAGACTCTACACAAAAAGAATTTGAGTGTTCAGGTGTTTCTTTTGAATCAACAGAAAAAAAAGGCGTTCTATATCACAGCGTTGGAATTAATGGGGCGCGAATTTTGAGCTTTTTGAAGCAGGAATTAAACGACGAGCAACTAAAAACTCTTAATCCTGACATTATTATTTTTGATCTGGCAGCAAATGATTTAGCTTTTGGGGCTTTTGATTCTATTGGTCTTAGAAAATCCCTTCTGCGTTCCCTAAACGTTATTCGAAGCTCACTGCCTAATGCGTCCATATTAATAGCAAATATTCAAGACATTAGTGTAAAGGAAAGATCAGTAATAAATGCCATGTATTATTCTGCTTTTTTGAGAAAATTCTCAAAAACAAATCAGATTGCTTTTTATGATTACTATGACATTGCTGGGGGTAAAGGCTCAATAAATAAATGGCTTAAAGCCGGGCTTTGTAAATCGGACAAATGTCATTTATCTAGAAGTGGTTACATTTTGAAAGGAGAACTCTTTGCTAATGCTCTGCTTAACTCTTTTGGAAATTATTTAATGCATCCTAATGATTCGTTTTTGCTAATACGAAAGCCTATTGTCATCGAAATTAAAATTAAAGATTCTCTCAATACTTCTGTCCTCGTTAGCAAAGAAATCCCTATAAAAAAAGATGTTGTCGTGAAAGAGAAGGCCCCCGTAAAACCTGTTCCAGTAGTCGTTAAACCGGTTCCGGCAGTTGTTAAACCTGTTCGAGCAGTCGTTAAACCGAAAAAGCCGGAGCCGAAATACTATGTTGTAAAAAAAGGTGATAACTTATCACGAATAGCGAATAAATACAAGACGTCCGTAAAGGCACTTCAGCTTAAAAATAAATTAAAAACTGATTTTTTACAAATTGGTCAAAAGCTACTAATACCATGAATATTGACTTCTTAATTTCAAGTTTAATGTATGACCCGAAAAATCCGATGTTATTTCAATCGGTATTATTTTTTGGTTCGTTTAGTATTTTCTACCTGATTTATTCCTTTTTTAATAACGAAGTAAAGGTTAGAAATGCTTTGCTTTTGGCATTTAGTTTATTCTTTTACTATAAAATAAGTGGCGGATTTGTTTTGGCGCTTATATTTATGGCTAGTGTAGACTATCTAGTTGCTAGAAATCTCCCTCATGCTAAAAGCGAAAGAAAAAAAATACTCCTGCTTTCCCTATCTCTTTTTATTAATGTTGGGGGATTACTCTTTTTTAAATACACTTATTTTTTCCTTGATGTATATAATTCCGTTTCAGGATCAACGGTTTCTTTGGCCATGAAAATAATTCAACCCATCGGAATAAGTTATTTCGTTTTCAAAAGCTTGGGCTATGTTCTTGATGTTAAACGGGAAATGATTGAAGAGCCCGAAAAAAATTATGCTAACTATTTATTGTACGTATCATTTTTTCCAAATATTCTTGCGGGACCAATATCAAAGGCTCGAGACCTCCTTCCTAAATTTAAAGAAAAAAGTGTGGTTGATAAAAAAATCATTAACGCTGCGGTATTTATGATAATAATTGGCCTTATTAAAAAAATTGCGATTGCAGATTATTTAGCTGCTAATATGGTCGGGCGAGTGTTTGAAAGCCCTCAGTTTTTTTCGGGGGTTGACTTATTTATGGCTTGCTATGGAGGACTCATTCAATTGTTTTTTGATTTTTCAGGATATACAGACATTGTTGTAGGGCTTGCCTTATTGATGGGGTTTCAGATTAAAGGTAATTTTAATCAGCCATTTAAAGCAAAAAACATCACTGACTTTTGGAGGCGATGGCACATTTCTCTATATGAATGGTTGTCTGAATACATTTACCAACCCCTTGCTTTTATTTGGCGCAAGCAGAAATTGTTAGGCACCTTAATGGCGGTTATTATCACCTTTTTAATTTCTGGTATTTGGCACGGCCCTAATTGGGTTTTTATTGTTTGGGGTAGCTTACATGGGCTAATGATTTGTTGGGATGTGCTAACATCGAAATACAGAAGTAAACTCGCTACTTTAGGTGGGAAATATTATTCTTTTTTTAGTGTGTTCCTCACCTTTCACTTTATTGTTTTTTCAGCCGTCTTATTAAAATCTCCCTCTTTTAACTATACGATTGATTACTACAGCCAGCTGTTGACAACATTCGACCCCAAGATGCTCATTAAATGGTTTGAAATATATTCATGGCCATTTGGGGTAATGATTATTGGCCTCGCCCTGCAGTTCCTGCCTCTAAATTTCTATTCCAAACTTGAAAATAATTTTGTAAAAACCCCGCTAATACTTTCGTCTATAATCCTTGTAATTATTATTTTTTCGCTATACCAACTTTCGTACATGGAAGCGATGCCCTTTTTATATATTGTTTATTAGTTCTTGATTACGGCGGTTTTAAGTTCTGTTGGATGGATATATTTTGTTGGCTATAGTACCTTTTTTTCTTAAAATAGATTAGTTTTGTGGCATGAAACGCATTAAAATTAAGCATGTTTTAAGTAGTGATGGGAAAGAGCTCATTGGACAACGCATTACCGTTAAAGGCTGGGTAAGAGCTTTTAGAAGCAATCGATTTATTCAAATTAATGATGGCTCATGTTTGGCTAATATTCAAGCAGTGATTGATTTCGAAAAATACGATGGCGACATTATAAAGCAAATTACCACTGCTGCGGCAGTTTCTGTTTCTGGCTTATTAATCGCCTCTATCGGATCGGAGCAATCCCTTGAATTACAAGTGGAGGAAATAGAAATTCTTGGTGCTGCTCATCCTGATGATGTGCAAAAAACAATCTTGCAACCAAAAAAACATAGCTTAGAATTATTAAGAGAACAGGCCCATTTAAGGTTTCGAACCAATACCTTTAGTGCTGTTTTTAGAATTCGCCATGCCGTAGCTTATGCTATACATCATTATTTTCACAGTAATGGATTTTTTTACCTCCACACACCCATTATTACAGGTTCCGATGCTGAGGGCGCAGGAGAGATGTTTAGAGTTTCTACTCTTGATCCTAAATTCCCCCCGCTAAACGAAGCTGGAGAAGTTGATTATAAACAAGACTTTTTTGGCAAGCCTGTTAACCTTACTGTTTCTGGTCAATTAGAGGCAGAGCTTGCTGCCCTAGCACTTGGACAAGTATATACTTTTGGACCTACCTTTCGTGCCGAAAACTCAAATACTTCTCGGCACCTTGCTGAATTTTGGATGATTGAACCTGAGGTTGCATTCAATGACCTGACTGATAACATGGACCTCACCGAAGATTTCTTGAAATATCTTTGCTCGTTTGTTGTCGAAAATTGTAAAGAGGATCTATCCTTCCTCAACCAACGTGAGCAGCAAGAGCAAAGTCAGAAACCCCTTAACGAACGTAACGAGTTGAGCTTAGTTGAACGCTTAAAATTCGTTATTGAAAACCCTTTTAAAAGACTTACCTACTCTGAAGCAATTGAGGTGCTTTTAAATTCAAACCACCACAAAAAGAAAAAATTTCAATATCCTATTGCGTGGGGAATTGACCTTCAAAGTGAACACGAACGTTATTTAGTTGAAAAAGAATTTAAGTGTCCTGTTATACTTTCTAATTATCCCGCTGAGATAAAAGCGTTTTACATGCGTCAAAATGACGACAATAAAACCGTTTCTGCTATGGATGTTTTATTTCCAGGTATTGGAGAAATCGTAGGTGGCTCTCAGCGCGAAGAGCGATATGATGTTTTATTGGAGAAGTGCAAGGCGTTTAAAATTCCGGAAGAGGAGTTGTGGTGGTACCTTCAAACGCGAAAATTAGGCACTGTGCCACATGCTGGTTTTGGCCTAGGATTTGAGCGCATGATTATGTTTGTCACCGGGATGAGCAACATTAGAGATGTTATTCCATTTCCGAGGACCCCATTAAATGCTTCTTTTTAACATTATGGCACTAAAGCAATATTTATCGCAAAAAACAGAACAGCGTTTATCGCCGCAACAAATTCAATTAATGAAATTATTGCAGGTGCCAACCCTAGAATTAGACCAGCGCATTAAACAGGAATTAGAAGAAAATCCTGCTCTTGAAGAAGGGACAGAATCTGACGATGATGATTTTGAGCAAGAAGATGACGAGGATGGAGAGGAAGAGGAATTTGATATCTCAGATTATTTTGATGAGGATGTTGCCGACTACAAAACACAAGCGAATAACACCTCCAAAGACGATGAAGAACGAGTAGTTCCATTATCAGGAGAAACAAGTTTTCAAGAAAAACTTAGTGAACAACTACATTTAATTGCCCTTGATGACAACCAATTTCTCATTGCTGATATTTTAATCGGAAATCTCGACGAATCCGGTTATTTGAATAGAAATCTCAACGCTTTAGTTGATGATCTTGCCTTTTCGCTTAATATCGAAACAACTGAAGCAGAGATTGAGGTTGTTCTTTTGCTCCTTCAATCACTCGATCCTGCAGGCATTGGCGCAAGAAATTTAAGAGAGTGTTTATTAATTCAAATTAATCGACGGCAAGACAAATCATTATCACGACAAAGGGCTAAAATAATCTTAGAACTTTATTTTGAAGAATTTACAAAGAAACACTATGAGAAAATTGCTAAGAAATTAAACATTAGCGATCAAGAATTAAAATCATCAATAGATGAAATATTAAAATTAAACCCGAAACCTGGTGGGTCAACGAAAGATTCAGCAAAAAACCACCAACAGATTATCCCCGATTTTATTTTAGTAGAAAATGAAGGGGAACTTGAGCTTACTCTTAATAGCCGTAATGCCCCTGAATTAAAAATTAGTAAAGAATACCAGAACATGTTACGTTCTTATTCTGAGGGTGCTAAAACTTCAAAAGCTGATAAACAAGCGGTAACCTTTGTAAAACACAAATTAGATAGTGCGCTTTGGTTTATTGATGCCATTAAACAAAGACAACAAACGCTATTATTAACAATGAATGCCATCATGCGGTATCAAGAAGCCTTTTTTCTGGCTGGTGACGACACGAAGCTAAAACCTATGATATTAAAGGATATTGCAGAAATTGTTTCTCTGGATATCTCGACCGTATCACGAGTGGCAAATAGTAAATATGTGCAGACAAATTTTGGGGTTTTTTCATTAAAATATTTCTTCTCTGAATCTTTATCTACCGATTCAGGAGAAGAGGTGTCAACTAGGGAAGTGAAGCAAATTTTATTAGATGCTATAGAAAGTGAGGATAAGCGAAACCCTCTTCCAGACGAAAAACTCATGGCCCTATTAAACGAGAAAGGATATAATATTGCGCGTAGGACTGTGGCTAAATATCGTGAACAGCTAAACCTTCCTGTAGCTCGTATGCGCAAGAAACTTTAATGATGAAAATACTATCACACATTTTGTCATGGGTTTTTTTACCCTTATTTATGCCTGTTTATGCATTACTAATTGGCCTATACTATCCTTCCAACTCCGTTCTTTATTCAGCATACACCATGTCTAATTTACCTGCAGAAGTAAAGTCTCAGTTGTTCTGGGTTTTTTTTATTTTCAGTTGCGCCGCCCCTGGAATATCCTTTATAATGCTCCGTAATAAAAACATTATCAACACGATAGATATGGAAAATGCAAAAGAAAGAAGCGTTCCATTAATTATCATGGTGGGGTATTGCGCCATCATGTATGCCTTGTTTTTGTATAAAGCGCCAAATGGGGTGTTGCCCAAATATTTTTATGCTCTTCCTTTGTCGGGAATACTCGTTGCAAGTTTGTTTCTGTGGATTAATCAAAGGATAAAGATATCAATGCATGCTGGCGGAGGAGGTGTTTTATGCGGATTCCTTGTGGCTTTTTATAGTGTGCATAGTCCTGCGCCTTTACTGCTGATTATTGGCGCTTTCTTAGTCTCCGGATTAACAATTTCTGCAAGATTATATTTAGAAAAACACCGCCCAATAGAAGTTTATTCCGGATGGCTGTTTGCTTTCTTTATAACGTTTTGTTGTAATTGGTTTTATCCTGGATAATTAACCACTACTCCACCGTTACCGACTTGGCTAAATTTCGAGGCTGGTCTACATTGCAACCCCTCATTACGGCTATATGGTAAGAAAGTAACTGAAACGGTATGGTTGCCAATAAAGGCACTAAAAACTCATTCGTTTCGGGTATTTCAATCACGTGATCCGCCATTGCTCGAACTTGCTCATCGCCCTCTGTGACAACAGCAATAACCTTCCCTTTTCTCGCTTTGACTTCTTGAATATTGGACACTACTTTTTCATAGGATTTCCCCTTGGTGGCCACTACGAAAATTGGCATGTTTTCATCAATTAAAGCAATCGGTCCGTGCTTCATTTCTGCTGCAGGGTAGCCCTCAGCATGAATATAAGAAATCTCTTTAAGTTTTAGCGCCCCCTCTAATGCAACAGGAAAGGAACTTCCGCGACCAAGGTATAGAGCATTTGATGCATCTTTATACTCTCTAGCAATTTGTTCAATCAACGCATTCGATTCTAAGACTTTTTTAACCTTATTTGGGATTTCTTCCAATTCTGCTAGTAAAATTCGGAATTCCGATTCGGAAACAGTTCCTTTTTTATGTCCTAAAGAGAGCGCCATAAGTATTAAAACGGTAACCTGAGCGGTAAATGCTTTTGTGGATGCCACCCCTATTTCGGGACCAGCATGGGTATATGAGCCGGCATGGGTGATCCGTGAAATTGATGAACCTACCACATTGCATATTCCTAATATTGTTGCGCCTTTGGATTTTGCCAGCTCTAGAGCGGCCATCGTATCGGCTGTTTCTCCAGATTGAGAAATAGCAATTACCACATCATTTTCGGTCAATATCGGATTTCGATACCGAAATTCACTCGCGTACTCAACCTCAACATTAATCCGAGCTAAATCTTCAATTAAATATTCTCCCACCAATGCAGCATGCCAAGAGGTTCCGCAAGCAATAAGAATTAATCGATTGGCCTGAATCATTTTTTGCTCGTAATCTTTAATTCCTCCTAAAGACACCCAGCCCTCTTGGGCATTTAGGCGACCGCGAAAACAATCTTGAATCGATCGGGGCTGCTCGTTAATCTCTTTCAACATAAAATGTTCATATCCCCCTTTCTCCAATGCCTCCAACTCAAGTTCAAGCTGTTGAATGTAAGGTGTTTTTTCTTGATCTGAGATGTTGTATATTTTTAATTCCTCTCCTAATTTAATGACAGCGATTTCCTCATCCTCCAAATAAACAACCTGTTTTGTATATTCTACAATTGGAGTAGCGTCTGAAGCCAAATAAAAATCTCCCGTTGCTCCTATCCCTACCACAAGCGGACTACTCTTACGCGCAGCAACCATTTGATTCGGAAAGTTTTTTGAAATAGCTACAATAGCATAGGCTCCAACTACATTTAAAAGTGCTAAACGCAAGGCCTCTCCAAACCAAACATTTTCTTTCTTGCTAATAAAATCAACTAAATGAACAAGTACTTCCGTATCTGTTTCGCTTTTAAATAAATACCCTTGCCTAACTAACTCTTGCTTTAAGGCATCGTAGTTTTCAATAATTCCGTTATGGATAAGTGCTATTGAACCATCCATGGAAACATGGGGGTGAGCGTTCGTGTCAGTTGGAAGTCCGTGAGTGGCCCAACGCGTGTGACCTATACCTGAATTTCCCGCATGATCTTGATCAAGCATAAACTCCTCCAAATTACTGACCTTGCCTGCTTTTTTAAAAACGTTTAGTTTATCTTGGTTGATTAATGCAATTCCTGCACTGTCATATCCACGATATTCGAGCCGCTTTAATCCTTTTAAGATAATAGGATACGCTTCTTTTTTTCCAATATATGCTACAATTCCACACATACATTAATATGTTGTATACGTTACTACTAAACGGGGGGCAAACTTATTGTTTGTGTTTTTGCCATTAAAAACAATTCTTTCGGATGAATTAATAAAAAACCTCGGCGAAAGAATCAATCCCGTATTTTCTATGTCCTTATTTATTATGGCTTGCACATATTGCTTAATATCAACCTTAAATTCTTTATTAAATTCATCGAAAGCTCCGAGGACTCCCAAATTCGTATATAGATCGGTCGATTCTTTTGTGCGAGTGGCTACAGAAATATTCGTTCCAGGTTTATACCTGTAAAAACTTTGATACTGAACGGGTAAATGAAGGTCTGCACGGTGAATGAGAAAGTTGTTTTTTAAATTGTCTAAGCCGGGTATTTTTACAATCGCGCGTAAATTAAACGCTTGTGCATAAAACGCATTGCTTCCAAGTGTGCTGTCTTGAAGCGTTTGCTGAATTACCGTGCCTGAAAAATCCTTGTCAATGTGCGTAAAGTCAGCGCAAGAGCTGTTTAGAAGCAATTCAAAAGTCTTCTGAACTGTGCCCTGATGAAAATAAACGGTCATTTTTGATGCAGCATCATTTAAATTAAAATAAAATGTCGCGCCATTACCTGCCGCTTGAACCCCATTATTTGTTTGAATTTTAATGCCTTTAAAATAGGTGAGAAATGCTTCATTGCTGCCAAACGTTGTGCTCCCACTTGTTGCTTCAGTAATAAGCGTACGCGCTAAATTTGTATCTAATGGAATTCTTAATTGGGGACTTAGGCTGTCGCCTCCCACTATTGTTTTATTGATGGGATCCGGAGTAATCGTCCCCATTCCGAAAGGAACTAAATTTGTTGGCTTTGTGGCTTTTGTAGTAAAGGCATAATAGGTCGAATCAATGTTGAGGTCTTCATTTAGCTCATACACTTCAAATGTTTGGGGCGTTAGGTCGCCGTAATATCCAACATACTTTAGCGATAAAACAAATGAGTCTATAACAATTGTGGCAGGGTCGCCAAAGTTTGGATTAATTCCAGCTAAACGAATTTGAGTGTAAATTGAGGCATCAACTTTTCCAAAAACCGGATCGTTGTAGCTCCCCAAAACAACATTAGAAGCATTGTCTGTTACTATCGAATCTTCTATTATTGAATAAGAAATGATGTCGAAGGTGTCGGTTGTAGTGCCTGATAAATAGGAGTCACTGTTCAATAAATCCTTCCCTAATGCATTTTCTTTTTTCTTACACGAGACAATAAATATGGCGCTGATTGCTATTATCAAGCATGAAAAATAGGCTTTTTTCATTGAAATAATGATGAGAATTAAACAAGAATAGGTTCATCCACAACCTTGTCAATAAAGACAGAAAGCGCTTTAGCTTGCGCTTCCTCGGACGTAAAATCAAGTTTGTGCACGTTGGACGCATTATATATTTGCTGAATATCTGGGTGCAGTTCCTCTACGCCAATACTAAGGCCATCACAATGATCTGCAAATACTTTGGTGAGGTTTAAAAAGCTCGTGTCTTTTACGCTATCAGCTATCGCAACTGGAAATCCATCTAGTTTCAATTTTTCAGAAAATCGTGGGCTCCAATCATTCGTAAATCGATCGTTGAAAAAATTGTAAACAACTTTTGTTGACTTAAAATGTGGGTCTTTGTTGTAAATGTGCTTAATATATAAAGACATTAAACCCGTAAACGAGCCATTGCAATGTATTAGGTCTGGCTGCCATCCTAATTTTTTTACTGTTTCTAATACGCCCCTGCAGAAAAACATCGCTCGTTCATCGTTATCCTCATAATCTTGATCGTTTTCATCTAATAACGTCGCCTTTCTTTTAAAATAATCATCGTTATCAATGAAATAAACTTGCATTTTAGCGGCGGAAACCGAGGCTACTTTTATAATTAATGGGTGATCGTGGTCATCTATTGACAGGTTAAGTCCAGATAAACGAATTACTTCATGTAACTGGTGTCTCCGTTCGTTTATAACACTATATCTTGGAGAAAAAACCCTGATTTCTTTTCCACTCTCTTGGGTAATTTGAGGAAGGCGACGGGCTTGCGAAGAAACCTCTGACTTGGGTAAAAAGGGGTATATTTCCTGAGAAATAAATAACACTTTCTTTTTTTCCATTTAGCGCTTACTTACTTAATATTAGGTGCAAATTTACAATTAAATATGCGGTTTTCCTAAAAACCTATAGCTTTGTTCTCACTAAAGTAATAATGCCAGTGCTATTAACAACAATTGATAATTTAGTTTTTACCATTCGTTCACTAAAAAAGCAGGACAAGCGGATTGGTTTCGTTCCAACAATGGGGGCACTTCATCAAGGACATTTATCTTTAATAAAGCAAGGACTTAGTGCTTGTGATGTTGTTGTGGTAAGTATTTTTGTTAATCCATTACAGTTTAATAATTCCGCGGATTTTAAGTCGTACCCCAATACCCTTGATGCAGACTTAAAACTCCTGGGATCCTTTCCAAATCTATCTGTCTTTGCGCCAACTTTTGATGAGCTGTTCCATGGACAAGAAAGTGACTTTAAAGTGGGGGTGGGAGAGGTCGCAACATTACTTGAGGGTGCTTGGCGGCCCGGACACTTTGTTGGTGTAATACAAGTTGTTCATGCGCTATTTAGATTGGTTGAGCCTGACGCGGCTTTTTTTGGAGAGAAGGATTACCAACAACTCGCTATTATAAAAATAATGGTGAGAAAACTCGGATTGCCGATTGAAATAATGGCGTGTCCTACACAGCGCTCACCTGAAGGACTGGCTATGAGTAGTAGAAATATGTTGCTTAATACTGAAGAAAAGCACCAAGCGCTGATCATTTGGGAAACCTTAAATTATATTAAAAACAAACAGGCTAACTATTCGCCGAAGCAGCTTCAAGAGCTTGGTAAAATATTTTTTAATTCCGGTCATTTACGCCTTGAATATTTAGAGATTGTGTGTGTCGATACCCTTCAACCCATTTCAGATTGGGAAACAAAAAGTATTTGTTGTATCGCTGCTTATTGCGGAAATACACGATTGATTGATAATTTAGTTCTCAATTAATTGTTTTGCCTTAATTTTGGCGTAACTAATTATAATCATGCAAATACAAATTTTAAAATCAAAAATTCATCGTGTTCGCGTAACGCAAGCAGAACTAGATTACATTGGAAGCATCACTATTGATGAAAGGTTAATGATTGCTGCTAATATTATCGAGGGGGAGCGCGTTCAGATTGTTAATGTAAATAACGGCGAGCGCTTCGAGACATATGTTATTAAGGGTGAGCCGAACAGTGGTAACATCTGTTTAAATGGTCCTGCAGCTAGGCGGGTTGCTATAAATGATATTATCATTATTCTTGGTTATGGCATTATGGACTTTGAAGAAGCTAAGCTGTTTAAGCCGGCACTCGTTTTTCCAAATGAAAAAACGAACTTATTAACTTCCTAACTATGATAAATCATTGGGAGCTCACTAAGTCAAAAATATTATCCTTAGAAGATGCCCTTGCGCTTACGAAAACACTAAAGAATCAAGGTAAAAAAATTGTTTTTACGAATGGTTGTTTCGATGTATTGCATCTTGGCCACGTAAGCTATTTGGCAAAAGCTGCATCGCTTGGCGACTGTCTTGTTGTAGCGCTAAATACAGACGCTTCTGTTCGGGCACTAAATAAGGCTCCTAATCGTCCTATTCACGATGAAGATGCAAGGCGATTGGTAATTGCTAGCTTATCTTGTGTGGATGGCGTAATTCTTTTTGATGAAAACACGCCGTTAAACGCCATCGAAACGCTTCTTCCAGATGTGTTGGTTAAAGGGGCTGACTATGACGCAAAGGAAGTAGATAAGAATTCGTCACGATACATCGTTGGATCAGATGTTGTTATCAAAAATGGTGGTGAAATCGCAACAATAGAATTTGTTGAAGGTCATTCAACAACCAATATATTAAGAAAGTGATTTGCTTTTGCTGTTCTCGAAAAAGGCAATAATCGGAAAAAGCATACTGAAATTATAATATAAATCCTCAAAAGGTATTGTTGTCATCCGCCAACCAATAATGTGTTTTTCTGAATACCAAACAATGGGCTCGGTCGTAAATGCGCCCGTGAGAGCTCCATTAACAATAAAAAATGGCAAAAGGCAAACACAATAAGTGAAGGCGAAATTACCTAGCCATGAGGGCTTCATTGCTAAGGCATATACACAACAACAAAAAGTAATTAGACAAGTGGTGAAGGTGTACCAATTTTTGAAATAGCAAATCGTTAAAATAAAACTGCTTATGCCTAAAAGAATAAAAAATCGAGTCCCCCAACTTTTAAGTTTTACCTCTGGAAAATACGCTTTTAATACTTGATGGATAAATAAACAATTGTAAGGAACAATGAAGAAAAACAATACTTCCTCTAAAGGTAAATGACCTAAATATATCCCCCATAAATACCTCGGATTGAATCCCCAGATTTTATTGATAGTAAATACCTCATCCCAAACCAAAAAAAATGTTGCTGTGAATAATAGACCAAGGATAAAAAATTTAATGTTTTTGTAAAAGGCTACTTTCTTGTCGAAACTCAATAAAAGGGGGCCTATGAATGCGCCTATAATTAAATAGCCGTACAAACTCATTTAGCTTGGCTATTACGACGATACGCTTTTCTCGCTTCTTGGTAAAATTTTGGCGGCACGAGAAGCATTCCAAAACACTCTCCCTTTTCTTTTCCTGTATTTTTGTGGTGAATTTTATGCGCCTTTCTAATGGCATAAAAATAAGGATGGTCAAGATTTCTTAGCCATTTAACCCGTTGATGAATGTAGACATCGTGAATCAAAAAATAAGCTAGTCCATAGGCTGCTATTCCATAACCAATCCAAACGGGCAAATAATTATTTGCCATCATGCCTAGCATAATACAAAGCCAAGAAGGAACGGCATAAATAAGAAAGAATATGTCATTTTTTTCCATAAAACCTGGTTCAATTTGATGGTGATCTTTATGGAAATACCACATTTTACCATGCATTAGAAATTTATGCGTGCACCAAGCCATAAATTCCATAAAGAAAAAGGTCGTTATTAATAAAAGGGGGCCCCACCAATACATTAGAACAAATTTAAGCAAATGAAAAATACTGTCATAAATAAAAACAAGGCGATAATCACTTTGTTCGCATCATGTTTTATCTTACTAAAATAAATAATTTGTAAAAACAGGCCTATAAAAAACCAACAGGTGTAATTATAAGCGGGAATAAGCCCTCCCTCCCAGTTCCAAAAACCACTCTTAATCGCTACGGGCTCTAGGATAAAGTCGAAGAGCAACATTAAAAAAGCAGCAATAATCATTCTTGCTAACTTATTAGTGCTCAATAAAGCCGAGCAGTGAGCGGCGCCTATCGTAACAATGGCCCAATTAATTGCAATAATTACCGGAACACCTGCCATTTTCACCCCTAAATTGGCTTCATAATGGTAGTTTCCAAATAAGAGTTTAGTGTTCACGCCAATTAGCTCTGCTATAAACCCAACGAGTCCGGAAAAAAGTAGGAAGGTAAGTGTTGGTTTTATAGGTCTGCTTAGGGTAAAAAGAATGGCGCAAAAAGAAAGAAGAAGAGTAAAGGGGGTAAGTGATAAAAAAAATGTTCTATATTCCGGTAAAATACTTCCAAAAATTCCTACAAGGTAGATAATCCCCAAAAAACCAATAACTAACTTTTCTTTCTTTTTTGAATTCATTGTGTCCTTAAATAATTCTTCCTTTAATGGCGTGTAACAATGTGTCATTAAGGGGGGTAAATGGGATGCCTGTTGTCGTACTAATCAAACGACTATCATACCGTATCGTTTTATACGCTGAATAAACTGATTCAATGGTCAACCCCCTTCTTTTTCGCAAAAACAAATAAAAAACTTCGGAAAATACTGCAAAAATGAGCGATATTAAACGCGGTGTTTTCATTCTTGGTGGGCGCTTATTAAAACAACTAGCTATGGCGCCTAGCAGTTCGAGAAAGCTAACGTTTTGTCCTGTACAAAGAAACTTTTTATTAGTAATGGTGGAATTCATTAAGTAAATCATGTTGGAAACAAGGTCTCTTACATCCACAATAGCATTTGATCCCTTTGGATAAAAAAAGATGCCTTTGGATGCCGTTTTAAAAATAGACAAAGAGCTGTCGTTCCAATTTCCTGGACCTAAAATTAAACAAGGATTAACTATTACCACAGGCAGGCCCTCTTCCGCCCCACGCCACACTTCTTTTTCAGCACTGTATTTTGAGATGGAGTAACCTGAAACTTCTTTTCCTGGTTTCCATTTAGTGGTTTCGTCTGTGGTTCCGTTTGGATTAAACCCGAGAGCAGCCGTGGAACTTACATAACAGAGCTTTTTTACCTTGTTTAGAAGGCATAAATTAACAATGTTAGCCGTGCCCTGGCGGTTTGCGCTCATACATGCATGGAAGTCTATTTTGTGAAAGGACACAAGTGCTGCACAGTGATAGACATACGAAATCCCATCGAATAACTCGTTCAAGTCGGATAGTGAAAGTATATCTGCACGAACCCACTGAATTTTGTTAAAATATTCTTGGGCCTTTGTGTTAAAATAAAATTCAAAAAGTTTTTTTGTTTCTTGCTTTTTAAATTCTGACCGGAAACTAGCTCGCACGCTTTCATGGTGTTGTGTTAGTTCACACAACAAATGTCCGCCCACTAAACCTGTTCCACCAGTTACTAAAATCATTTCACGGTAAATATAGCGTCTAAAGCGTCACAAAACCCAATTACTGATGCGTCTAAAATAGCCTCGCTGTGTGCTTGTGATATAAACCCCACTTCATACCCACTCGGACCAATATAAATGCCTCGCGCGAGTAATTCGGCGTGCAACAAATTGAAGTTGCTCATGTCTGGATTAATTTGATCGGCAGAGGTGATTCGTTTGTTATCTTCAAATGACAACCAAAAAATAGATCCTATACTCACTAATTTAAATGGATAAGATGAATCGCTAGCGTGTTTATTTATTGCCTGAACAAAACCCAAGGTTTTGACTGATAATTCTTCATAAAATCCGGGGCGTAGGCAATTGCTTAATTGAGCAATCCCCGCTGCCATAGCAACCGGATTTCCGGAAAGTGTTCCGGCTTGGTAAACGGGGCCTTCAGGAGATACGTTCGACATCAACTCATTACTTGCGCCATAAGCACCTACAGGTAATCCTCCCCCCATAATTTTACCATAAGTTACAATATCAGGAATAATATCATAAAAAGCTGCAGCTCCGCCGAAAGCAACTCTAAACCCCGATATAACCTCATCGAAAATTAAAAGTATGTTTAGTTTCGTACACAGCGCTCGAAGGGAAAGAAGAAATGTTTTATCTTGAAGAAGTAAGCCATTATTGGCCGGTATTGGTTCTATAATTACCGCGGCTATTTCATGAGCTTGGGCATGTAGAATCTCGCTCAGTTTAGATAAGTCGTTTAGTGGAAGTACGATGGTTTCATTTGCCAAAGACTCCGGAACGCCCGCGCTGGATGATGTTCCAAACGTTATAAGACCGCTTCCCGCCTTTACCATTAAAGAGTCAACATGACCATGGTAACAGCCTTCGAATTTCACCAATTTAGTTTTTCCGGAGGCACCTCTCGCTAATCGTATAGCGGACATAACTGCTTCTGTACCCGATGATACAAACCTTAATTTGTCTATGAATGGAATATTAGTCAGAATGAGTGCCGCTAATTCATTTTCTTTTTTTGTTGGCGCTCCAAAACTTGCCCCATTAGCCAAAGCAGCAACGGTCCCCTCGAAAATATCCGGGTGATTGTGTCCCAAAATCAAAGGCCCCCAACTGCAACAAAAATCAGTGTATTTATTTCCATCTTCATCCCAAAGATAGGCTCCGTCCCCTTTCTGAATAAAAAGTGGCGTCCCTCCTACTGACCTAAATGCCCGCACCGGTGAATTTACGCCTCCTGGAAAATAGGTTTTTGCTTTTTCAAACAACTGTTTAGATATAGACCTGTTAAGTTCGCTCATTTTCTTGTTTATCTTTGTGGTTTACAAAAATAACAAATTTCAACGGCTTATGTTTTTAGATTTAACGCTTGAGTTTGCAAAATCTCTTGATCAAAATGACCCACTAAAGTCCTTTAGGCAAGATTTTCTTTTCCCAACATTTCATGAAAAAGAGGTGCGCTACTTTACTGGAAACTCACTGGGGCTCCAGCCTAAAAATGCAAGAAAATATATCCTTGAAGAACTTGATGATTGGGAAAAGTTTGGGGTTGAGGGCCATTTTATGTCCCGTAGACCTTGGTACTCTTACCATGAAAACCTGACGGATATGATGGCAAAAATTGTTGGGGCTAAACCTCTTGAAGTCGTGGTAACGCATTCATTAACAACAAACCTACACTTGCTGTTGGTGTCTTTTTTTCAGCCAAAAGGGAAAAGGACAAAAATTCTATGTGAAGCTAAAGCCTTTCCAAGCGATCAGTATGCGCTTTCCTCCCAAATTGATTTTCATGGCCTTAATGCTGAAAATTTAGTTGAAATTGGCCCGCGAGAAGGGGAACACATTATCAGTGAAGAAGATATTATCGAAAAAATAAATCAATTGGGTGATGAATTAGCCTTAGTGATGATTGGAGGGGTTAATTATTACACTGGACAGCTGTTCGATATGGAGGCTATTTGTGCTGCTGGGCATGCTGTGGGGGCGAAAGTCGGTTTTGACTTGGCGCATGCCGCAGGTAATGTTTCACTATCTCTTCACGATTGGGGGGTGGATTTTGCAGCGTGGTGTGGATATAAATACCTTAATTCGTCGCCAGGAGGGGTTTCTGGTTTTTTTGTTCATGAAAGACATGCTAATAACACTGCATTACCTCGGTTTGCAGGTTGGTGGGGTCACAACAAAGAAAGTCGTTTTGAAATGAAGCCGGGATTCCAACCAATTTCCGGTGCTGAAGGCTGGCAACTGAGCAATGCCCCTATATTCGGAATGGCTGCTCAACTTGCTTCACTCGAGGTTTTTGAGCGTGCAGGAATGGATAGAATTTCAGAAAAAAGAACGCTCCTAACCAGCTATTTAGAATGTGTCATTTTAAATGTTTCTGAAAAAAACAAAGCCCTTTGTTCATTTGAAATAATTACCCCAAAAGACCCTAAAAGAAGGGGGTCTCAATTGTCTATTCTATTACATGGAAAGGGAAAAGAAGTGTATGATGCGCTGACAAATAGAGGTGTGATTGCCGACTGGCGAGAACCCAACGTTATTCGTGTTGCTCCGGCTCCCTTGTACAATAGTTTTGAAGATTGTTATTGGTTTGGTCAGCACCTCGAAGCGGCTATTCAATAAGATCCTTCGTTAGACACAATCATTGAAATTGCTTCAGGGAAATAACGCATTTCAAGATCGTGTATTTTTTGTTCTAGAGATAAAATAGTTTCGTTTTTTTCGACTTCGCAAGTATACTGCATGAGGATTTTACCTTGGTCAAAAACCTCATTAACAAGATGAATGGTTATCCCTGATGTAAGCGATTTAGCCTCTAAAACTGCGGTATGAACATGTTTCCCGTACATGCCCTTTCCTCCAAAATCTGGTAATAATGAGGGGTGTATGTTGATTATTTTATGGGACAGGTGTTCTATTAATTCCGGAGTGATTTTTTTCAAATATCCCGCTAAAATTAGCCAATCAATACTTTGATTGGTACAAAGTTCCATTTGCTGTGTTGAAAGATCAGTTTGGTTTTGAGAGATAAAAAACCCGATGCCTTTTTTTAAACAAAATTCAGCCATGCTGGGGTTTTCCTTCGTGGAAAAAACAAACTTGACTCTTATTTTTTCAGAACCATTAAAATAATTAATGATGTTTTTGGCATTAGAGCCCTTGCCTGAAATAAAAATTGCTATATTTTTTACGGTTTTCACGAAGCGAAATTAACGATATATCTATATTTTCATACTATGAATTTAACCTTTATCGTGAGAGTCAAGAACTGTTAATTCCTTATTTTAAATTGAAAAAGAACTATAATGGGAAATTAATGTTCTATTTAGGAATTCGATATGATAACCCCGCATTGATAAATCCATTGGCAATGTTGCTGTTCAAACCAACGCCTGCAGAACAATCGAACTGTAAATTAGGCTTTGCTCTCCAAATAAAACCTCCATTAAGACCCGGGGCAAAATTTGAGGGGTCGGACAAACTAACATAGCTTTCAATAAATACTCCAGTTGCTTTAGGGAGTTCGAGGTCTAGCCCTACTGAGGCAAAATATTCTGGGACAGCATCAATTCCATTCCAAAACAAACCATTGTTCAATGTTAATAAAAGACTTTCGCTTAAATCCCATTCCATCGGAATAAGAATAGAGGGGTTTAATTGAGGTCTTGCTGTATCTGCTGATAAATAAGGAACTCCCAAGTTGCCCAAAACTGCAGTGCTAGGAATAAGCCCTTTTTGAGCAGTTACACGTGCTTTAAATCCAAGAGAAAAGGGGGAAAGTTCAAGTGGGGCTTTGAGTCCGTTTGTATATTCTTGTTCTAAGTTAATGGCAAAGCGAAGTTCGAAAGCATCAAATATCCCCCATCGCATTGTGAGGTTATTCCACGATATGCTTTTTGTTTTAACGCTAGCCTCTTGATTATACTCCAAATTCATCCCTGTTTCTATTTGAAAGTAATGCTCTGGTACAATCTGTGAGGATTCACCAAGTCCGGGACGATCTGGCTGAATTGGACCGGCTTCCGTTTGGGCGAGGAGAATGGTATGCGCCAAAACAAAGAATGGTAATAACTTTAATTATCATAAGTTAAAGTTAATAAATGTTTATTTGTTGGCCTTATATAAATTTTCAAGTATTATTCTTCCAGTAATTTGTAATCGCCCTAAACATCAATTAATCCTTACTAATTAAACAATATTAACAAGCGCTACAACAACCAAAAAAGTCATTTAAAAATTATTTATATCTGTCTAAATTAAATGGTTGGATTTCTGAAAATGATTGGGGTAAATTATGATAAATAAATAAATAAACGCCTAATTGCTTTGATATTTGCTCGTTTGTTTTTTTCTTTGCACTCTAAAACCATTTTAAAACTTAAAAAAATGTCTGAAATTAAAGATAAAGTTATAGCAATAATCGTTGATAAACTTAATGTTGATCAAGCGGAAGTTACCAACGAAGCAAGTTTCACTAATGATTTAGGAGCAGATTCTTTAGACACTGTAGAATTAATTATGGAGTTTGAAAAATCGTTCAATATCTCTATTCCTGATGATCAGGCAGAAGGTATTCAAACAGTTGGTGATGCCATTTCCTATATTGAAAGCAACCACAAATAAGACATTTGTCTTTATTTAACACTTATGCAGCTTAAACGTGTCGTAATAACAGGTCTTGGTGCGCTAACGCCCATTGGTAATAATGTCGATTCTTTTTGGCAGGCACTATTAAATGGCAAAAGCGGAGCAGCTCCAATTAAGCAATTTGATTCCTCGTTATTTAAGACGCAGTTTGCTTGTGAACTAAAAGATTTTAATATCGAAGACCATATGGATCGTAAAGAGGCAAGGAAGCTTGACCAATTTGCGCAATATGCTCTCGTAAGTGCCACTCAAGCTGTCGAAGACTCTAAACTATTAGATTCCAATCCGAATAAAGATCGAATTGGGGTTGTTTGGGGTTCAGGCATTGGCGGACTAAAAACCTTTCAAGACGAAGCTCAAAACTTTTTTGCTGGAGACGGCACCCCAAGAATAAATCCTTTTTTTATTCCAAAAATGATTGCAGATATCGCTTCAGGGCATATTTCAATTAAGTATGGCTTTAGGGGGCCAAATTACGTTACGGTTTCTGCGTGTGCCTCATCAACTAATGCAATAATTGATGCTTTTAACTTAATTCGCTTAGGAAAAGCAGACGCTATTGTAACTGGAGGTTCCGAAGCAGCCGTTAATCAAATGGGAATTGGTGGATTTAATGCCTTAAAAGCACTTTCCACTCGAAATGATTCGCCGGAAACAGCTTCTAGACCTTTTGACTTAGATCGAGATGGATTTGTTTTAGGAGAGGGGGCTGGTGCACTAATTCTAGAAGAGCTTACTCACGCTTTAAATCGCGGGGCTAATATTTACGCGGAAGTAGCTGGTGGAGGAATGTCCGGAGACGCTTACCACATGACCGCGCCGCACCCTGAAGGAATTGGCGCAAGAAATACTATGCTGGCAGCATTAGAAGACGCGGAGATAAAACCTACAGATATAGATTATGTTAATGTTCATGGCACCTCAACACCACTGGGCGACATCGCTGAAATTAAAGCAATTGAAGCAGTATTTGGAGACCATTCGTATAAATTAAATATTAGCTCAACAAAATCTATGACCGGCCACTTATTGGGGGCCGCAGGTGCAATAGAGGCAATTGCCTGTGTGCTTAGTGTTCAAAACGATGTTGTTCCTCCTACAATTAATCATTTTACTGATGATCCCGAGCTAGACCCAAAACTTAATTTTACCTTTAATAAAGCTCAAAAAAGAATCGTGAACATTGCTATTTCCAATACTTTTGGTTTTGGCGGACATAATACGAGTGTTATCGTTAGAAAATACAAATAGTTCTTGGGAACCCTTAAATCTTTTTTTTCTAAAAAGAAGTCTCCTAATGAGATTAGACTAATTCGTTTTATTATACAGTCTTTTGGTTATAGACCCAAGAATCTCAATGTGTTTGCTCAAGCGCTTGTCCATAAATCAATGATTAGTGCTGAAAACAAGAGTGAGTCTAATGAAAGGCTTGAGTTTTTGGGTGATGCTATTATCGATCTCATTGTTGCAGAATACCTTTATGAATTATATCCCGGTGATGACGAGGGTTATTTAACTCGTCTTAAATCGAAAATAGTAAATCGAAAGTCGCTTTCTTTGATTGGGAATAAAATGGGGATCCGTGATTATTTAACCTATAATTCCGATAGAACCGTAAACCTAAACTCGCTAGAAGGAAATGCTTTTGAAGCATTAATGGGAGCTATGTACCTAGACGCTGGGTATAACAGAACAAAAAAATCGTTTAGAAACCATGTTATCAGAAAATATGCAAATATCAATCGTTTGATAGAAGAGGAGGTCGATTTTAAGTCCCGACTTCTTATTTGGTGTCAACGAAAACATTTGCTCCTTGAATTTATCGTAGTTAGTGAAACAAGGATTAATAATGAAACATTTTTTGTCGTAATTGCTGTTATTAATAAAAAGAATTATGGACAGGGAAAGGGAACCGCTAAAAAGGTTGCAGAGCAAAAGGCAGCCAAAGAAACGCTCGATTTAATGGGGGAAACATATTAATGTTTACGCTATGTCAAAAAATATTCTTTATCTTTGGGCTTTAAAAATATCATGATATGAGTTGGACAGATCTTATTTATTCTATTGGAGATGGCTTTAAATGGAGCTTTGGTTTTTTTGAGTTTGTGCAAAACCATTTCAACGACTTATTATTATTGTTAGGTTTCGTTGGATTCGGATATTGGATGAATGTACAACGAAAGTTTAATGCAAAGTCTAACGTTCCTGTTGAATCCAGTGAAAATACGGGTTGGTATAAGGACGGCGAAGGAAAGCAGATTAAATAATTCCTTCTTATCGTTGATCTATTCTCTTTAAATTAAGGAGGATTTTAAATATTCTCTGTTCATTCTTGCTATATTTTCTAAGGAAATTCCTTTTGGACATTCCACTTCACAAGCGCCTGTATTCGTGCAGTTTCCGAATCCTTCTGCATCCATTTGATTGACCATATTTAAAACGCGTTCCTTTGCCTCTACTTTTCCCTGCGGAAGCAAAGAAAATTGCGAAACTTTGGCTGAAACAAACAACATCGCTGAAGAATTCTTACAAGTAGCCACACAAGCACCACATCCAATACAAGTAGCAGCATCAAACGCTTTATCAGCATCGTGCTTTGGTATCGGTATTGTGTTGGCGTCAATTGTGTTCCCAGAGGTGTTTACGGAAATAAATCCGCCGGATTGTTGAATTCTATCAAAAGAACTTCGGTCAACAACAAGGTCTTTAATTACTGGAAATGCCTTTGCTCTAAATGGTTCAATGTAAATGGTGTCGCCATCTTTAAACTTGCGCATATGCAACTGGCAAGTAGTCACCAGCCTGTCTGGGCCATGTGCTTCTCCATTGATAAACAAGGAACACATCCCACAAATTCCCTCACGACAATCATGATCAAAAGCAACGGTGTCCTCTCCTTTCACAATTAATTCATCGTTAAGGATATCCAACATCTCAAGAAAAGACATGTCAGGTTCAATGTTGTCAACAGTATAATCCACCATTTTTCCTGGTGAGCTAGCGTTATTTTGGCGCCAAATTTTTAATGCTAATTTCATGGTTCTTTTGCTGGTTAAGCGTCACTATTATTTATAACTTCTTTGAACTAATTCTACATTATCGTATACCAATTCTTCCTTGTGAAGAATGGCATCACTAGGATTTCCTTTATACTCCCAAGCGGCAACATAAGCAAAGTTTTTATCATCTCGTTGAGCTTCTCCATCTGCGGTTTGGAATTCTTCTCGGAAATGACCTCCACAAGATTCATTGCGATGTAGGGCATCTTTTGCAAATAATTCTCCTAATTCTAAAAAATCAGCCACGCGCAGTGCTTTTGCTAACTCAGGATTGAAGCTGTCTGCTGTGCCAGGAATTTTTACATCTTTATAAAACTCTTCTCTAATTTGGGCGATTTCTTGCTGCGCCTCTTTAAGTCCTTGTTCATTTCGAGACATCCCGGCTTTATTCCACATTATTTTCCCTAATTTTTTGTGAAAATAATCCGCTGGCTTTGTGCCTCCGTTGTTCATCAAACGACTAATCTGATCCACTACGTTTTGCTCCGCAGCATCAAACTCAGGGGTATCAGTTGAGATTTTGCCTTTTTTAATGTCGGGAGCCAAATAATCTCCTATGGTATAAGGTAATACAAAGTAGCCATCAGCCAAACCTTGCATCAACGCTGAGGCACCGAGACGGTTTGCACCATGATCAGAAAAATTTGATTCTCCAATTGAAAAACACCCAGGAATAGTTGTTTGAAGATTATAATCAACCCATGTTCCCCCCATCGTATAATGGACAGCAGGATAGATCATCATCGGTGTCGAATATGGATTTTCATCCACTATTTTTTCATACATCTGAAAAAGGTTACCGTATTTATTAGCAACAATTTCAGTTCCCAATTTAATAACCAAGGTTTTATCGTTTTCATCTAAATGCTTCAAGCGGGCTTGGTCTATTCCGTAGCGCTCGATGGCGGCAGCAAAATCCAAATAAACGGCTTCTCCTGTTTTATTCACCCCAAAACCAGCGTCACATCGCTCTTTTGCAGCGCGAGAGGCAATGTCTCGAGGAACTAAATTACCAAATGCTGGGTAACGTCTCTCTAAATAATAATCGCGGTCCTCTTCGGCTAATTGAGTGGGTTTTAATTTTCCTTCCCGAATCAGTTTTGCATCTTCCAATTTTGCTGGTACCCAAATACGCCCATCATTACGCAAAGATTCTGACATCAGGGTAAGTTTTGCCTGGTGGTCACCCGACACAGGAATGCAAGTAGGGTGAATTTGTGTATAACAAGGGTTTGCAAAAAATGCGCCTCGCTTATGTATTTTCCATGCTGCTGTTACATTACTGCCCATTGCATTCGTTGAAAGAAAAAAGACATTTCCATAGCCACCTGAAGCTATTACAACAGCATGAGCTGAATGACGCTCAATTTTTCCGCTTATTAGGTCTCTTGCAATAATCCCCCTCGCTTTTCCATCAACAATTACAAGGTCTAACATTTCATGTCTGTTGTGCATTTTTATCTTGCCGCGACCTATTTGCCTGTTCATGGCAGAATAAGCACCCAATAATAATTGTTGTCCTGTTTGACCTTTAGCATAAAAGGTTCGGGATACTAGCGTGCCCCCGAATGAGCGATTATCTAATAATCCGCCGTATTCTCTAGCAAATGGAACTCCCTGTGCGACGCATTGGTCAATTATATTCGTTGAAACCTCTGCTAAACGATGCACATTTGCTTCTCTAGCGCGATAATCCCCTCCTTTAACGGTGTCATAAAATAAGCGAAAAGTAGAATCTCCATCTCCCTGATAATTTTTTGCCGCGTTAATTCCTCCCTGTGCAGCGATAGAATGCGCTCTTCTAGGTGAATCTTGAAAACAAAAAGCTTTAACATTATAGCCTAACTCCGCAAGTGTTGCGGCGGCAGAACCTCCGGCCAAGCCTGTTCCAACAATTATAACATCAAGATTTCGCTTATTTGCAGGATTTACCAAGTTAATGTGGTCCTTGTAGTGGGTCCACTTATCCGAAATCGGCCCCTTGGGTATTTTTGAATCTAAAGCCATTATTAATTAATGATTAAAGTGATGAAAAAGTGCAATAAAAATAAATCCAAAAGGAACAATCACTGCAAAAGCATATCCAACTTTATGCAGTGTTTTAGAATACTTATTGTTCATTCCTACAGACTGAAAAGAGGAGTTGAATCCGTGCCATAAATGCAGGAACAAAAAGAAAAATGAAAAACAATAAATTGATGTTCTGATCGGGCTGTTAAATTTCGCTACCAACTCATGAAAATATCGTTCGGAAGCAATCGGCTTTACCTCAACGTACTTATATACCATTTCAGGAATCCAAAAATCATAAAAGTGCAGCCCTAAAAATGACAAGACAACAATCCCGGAAATAATCATGTTTCTTGAAGACCAAGAAGCATTTGCGGCACCATTATATTTTGCATAACCAATTGGACGAGAAGCCCTGTTCTTGAAATCCAACACAAACCCCATGATGAAATGAAATAAAACCCCCAAAATTAAAACCGGCTGCATGGCAAACTGAATGAGTGGATTGTTACCCATGAAGTGAGCTAATGTATTAAACAAATCTTCGTTAAATACAGAGGTCAGATTGATGAAAAAATGGATCGACAAGAAAGTGACTAGAAACAGTCCAGAAAGTGCCATGGCAATCTTTTTGGCAATCGAAGACTTCAAAATGGGAGAATTAGACATAATTTTAAACTAAAATAATCGATGCAAATTTAGTAAAATCAACAATTAGAACGCGTTTTTTGTTCTTATTTATAATTGGTGTAAATAGGCAACTGTCGTTTCGTTGTCGTTTACACAGATTTGTGTGCGTTTTCCGAAAACCAATGCCCTATTATCGTCAATGTGGCCAGATGGAAAATTAAATACAACAGGCATATTTGAAAACTGAAGTTGCTCAAGTATAATCTCTTCAATAGAACGGCCTAGTGGTGGTTCGGTGTCTTCAAGCTCGGTCATTCCTCCTATAATTAACCCTCTTATTTTTTCAAATACTCCCGCCTTACTTAAGGCAAAAATCATCCGTTCTACTTGATAATAATGTTCTCCCACGTCCTCTAAAAAAAGAATTGAGTTTTCAAAATCATACTGATCATTGGTCCCCAACATACTGTATACAATACTAAGGTTGCCACCAATTAAATTGCCTGTTGCTGTACCCATTCTATTAGACTTGTTTGGAGGCAGTACATATGGAGTGGATTTATCCGTCATGCTTTCTAAGAGTGTAAGAAGCGCCTCGTCGGTATTTTTTTGAAAGCTAATTGGCATTGTAGCATGTATGCTTTGAATCCCTAATTTTTGCAAGCGGTGGTGAAAAACGGTTATGTCGCTGAACCCAATCACCCATTTAGGCTCGAGTAATACATTCGCCCAATTAATTCGATCTAAAATACGTATGCTTCCATAGCCCCCTCTTGCGCAAAGAATTGCCCTTACATCTGGATGATCTATCCCAAATTGTATATCAGCAAGGCGCTCTTCTTCTGTTCCGGAAAAATAATGATGATTTCCAAAACAATGAGCGCTTACCAATACTTTAAATCCATTTTTTTCTAAATATTCTTTGGCAAAAAGAACGGTTTTAGCGTCTGTTATTTTAGCAGGTGCGGTTATATAAATTAGGTCGCCAGAGATTAAAGGGGTTGGTTGAATCATTTTTTAAGAAAAAAAGATTGAGCGATTGATAGATCGAAAGGTGTCGTTATTTTTATATTTTCCTCGTTGCTTTCAACAAAATAAATAGATTCCCCTGTTTGCTCTACCAAAGTGGCGTCATCTGTAATAGAGGGTGTGAAATCTTGTTCATAGGCTAGGCGCAATGTTTTTTCATGAAAACATTGGGGCGTGTGTACAAGGCGAAAAGAGGCTCTGTTTGCTGCCTGATTTGTTCCTTTGGAAATTTTCCGGATAGTATCCTTAATCATTAAAACTGGAACAACAGCCCTCGCATCATTTAACGAAAGAAAACATCGTGCAATGGTTTCATTTGATACAAATGGCCTTACTCCGTCGTGGACAGCGATATGTTTTCCATTGGCATAACGCAAAGCGTTTTGGATAGAATGAAAACGCTCTTCTCCACCCACTATAATTTGATGAGGAAGATCAAACCCAAGTTTTTTTATACTAGACTTCCAGTATACTACCCACTCTGCTGGCAAAGTTACGAGTATTTGTATCGACGGGTCGAAAGAATGAAAAACGCTTATCGTGTGGGCTAGTATTGGTAAATCTCCAAGCAAAATAAACTGCTTCGGAATATCTTTTCCCATTCGCTTTCCAATGCCTCCAGCGGTAATAATAACCGTACGATTTACCATGCTCAAAAATAAGTATAAGTCTTGTATCTACAAACTTTCCATTATACTCTTGTTTTTTTACCTTTGTATAAAAAAAACACAATGTCAACGAGGAAAGGAGCTCTTACTATTTATAATACATTAAGTGGAAAGAAGGAATTGTTTTGCCCTATTCATGAGGGACAAGTTGGAATGTATGTTTGTGGGCCGACAGTCTATAATAATGTTCACCTTGGGAACTGCAGAACATTTATTTCATTTGACTTAGCGTATCGCTATTTGCTTCATTTGGGATATAAAGTCCGTTATGTTAGGAATATTACTGATGTGGGTCATTTAGAAAATGACGCTGACGAAGGAGAGGATAAGATCTCCAAAAAAGCACGGGCAGAAAAGGTGGAGCCTATGGAAATCGTGCAGAAATACACACTTGATTTTCACGACGTAATGACGGCTTTTAATGCTTTGCCGCCTAACATAGAGCCTACAGCAACTGGACATATTATTGAGCAAATTGAATTAATCAATACCATTATAAAAAATGGCTTTGCCTATGAATCAAATGGGTCGGTCTACTTTGATGTAGAAAAATATAATGCCAATCAGCCTTATGGAGAATTGTCTGGCCGTAAAATTGAAGATTTAATCGCTAACTCAAGGGTCCTTGACGGGCAAACCGAAAAGCGAGCGCCGCTAGATTTTGCACTTTGGAAAAATGCATCAGATGAACACATAATGAAATGGCCTTCGCCATGGGGGCTGGGATTTCCTGGGTGGCACCTAGAATGCTCGGCCATGAGCGCTAAATACCTCGGCGAAGTGTTTGATATACACGGCGGCGGAATGGATCTAAAATTTCCACATCACGAATGTGAAATCGCACAAGGCTGCGCAGCCACTGGGAAAAAACCAGTCCTATATTGGATGCATGCAAACATGCTTACCCTTAACGGAAAGAAAATGAGCAAGTCCGCTGGAAACTCCCTATTGCCAGCAGACCTTTTTTCTGGTGAAAACATGTTGCTCAGCAAAGGGTTTCATCCGATGGTTGTCCGTTTTTTTATGATGCAGGCTCATTATCGAAACACACTAGATTTTACCAGCGAAGCACTAAATGCAGCAGAAAAAGGGTTTGAAAAACTCATGTTGGCAATAGAAAATCTCATGGTACTTGTTCCGTCAAGTAATTCAAGCATTAATACAAAAGTACTTATTGATGGCTTTTATGCCGCAATGGATGATGACTTCAATGCTCCGGCATTAGTCGCTTGTTTGTTTGATGCGGTGAAACAAATTAATGCTATTGTAGAGGGAAGAGCGACCATAAATAAGGAAGATTTGTCGATTTTACAAAAAGAAATCTCCGTGTTTGTTTTTGAGGTATTAGGCTTGCAGCGCCCCGTTGAAAAAAGTGATGATCAACGATTATCTAATGTAATGGCCTTGGTTTTAGAATTACGAGGGAGTGCAAGGGAAAATAAAGATTGGATAACCTCTGACAAAATCCGTGATGGCCTTAGTAATGCCGGCATAGTCGTTAGCGACGGAAAAGATGGTGCTAGTTGGAAATAACATATAAGTTTTTAAGAAAATGGCTTTAATCAAATCGTGTCAAGGTATATCTCCCTTAATTGCTGAGGATTGCTATTTAGCCGAAAATGCAACAATTATTGGTGATGTGGTCCTAGGGTCCTTATGTTCTGTTTGGTTTAATGCCGTGATTCGTGGTGATGTAAACGCCATTCGTATTGGAAACAAGGTCAATGTTCAAGATGGAGCTGTACTACATTGCACCTATCAAAAAACAACACTAACCATTGGTAATAATGTTTCTATTGGGCACAATGCACTTGTACATGGCTGTACAATCGAAGATAATGTGCTTGTTGGAATGGGCGCTATCGTAATGGATAATTGTTATGTTGAGTCAAACTGCATCATCGCTGCAGGAGCGGTTTTATTGGAGGGAACAAGAGTAGAATCTTGGAGCGTCTTTGCTGGCGTGCCGGCAAAAAAAGTTAAACAACTCTCTCCTGAACTCTTTAAAGAAGAAGTCATGCGCATTGCTGATAATTATGTGTTTTATGCTAGCTGGTTTAAATAATTGAGGCTTTGCTTTTTTTTTAGTTCTTTTGTATAAAATATAGCCTTATGAAAACTGTTTTTTTAATCGCTCTTGTTGCTCTTGGTTTATTCTCTTGTAAGAAATATTCTGATGGCGGGATAAAAAAATTAGCCCTTAGCAACCTAAGGGGAACGTGGAAATTAGAGCGCTACACTCGAAATGATGTTGACTATACGGGAGATTTGTTGATTAATAGTTATAAGGAAACCTTTAACGAAGAAGGCACCTATTCCAGGCAGCTTATTGATACTTTTAACGCCGTAGTAAATACCTCTGGTGGCTGGGACTTTGAAGGTGATCGGTCTTTGTTAAGAATTAGTGGTGCTGGTTTTTATAACCTAACTCCAGGAGTGTCAACAGCCACAGCCCAATCAGGCTACACAATAAATCGATTAACTAAATCAGATTTGTGGTACAGCTACGAAGATGCTTGGGGGAAACATGATTTTAAACTAATTAAACTATAACCCTGAGTCGCGGATGAAATATTTACCCATTAATGCTTCGCTGTTTATTACAAACCGCGAATCTTTTGTCAAGCAAATGGTAGAAGGAGCACTTGCGGTGTTTAACTCCAACGATATTTTCCCTATTAGTGCGGATAGTACGATGCCTTTTCAGCAACACCGTGATATTTTTCACTTAAGTGGAGTTGATCAAGAAGAGTCTATTTTAGTGCTTTTTCCAAGTGCAAGCAATCCTGCGCATCGGGAAATATTATTCTTAAAAGAAACGAGTGAGCTGATCGCTATTTGGGAAGGTGAAAAATTAACAAAATCAACAGCGTTCGAGGCGTCTGGCATTAAAACCGTTTATTGGCTGCAACAATTTCCTGTAATTTTTAAACAAGTTATGGCCGAATGTTCTGCCATTTACGTGAATACAAATGAACACCTTAGGGCATCGACAGTAGTTGAAACTAGAGAAGATCGATTCATAAAAACGGTAAAGAATGATTATCCTGCCCATCGTATTTTAAAATCGGCGCCCATCATGCACCGTATTCGCTCAATTAAGCACCCCATTGAAATCGAATTAATGCAAACAGCGTGTAATATTACCGAAGCTGGATTTAGACGATTGCTTGGCTTTGTAAAGCCTGGCGTTTGGGAATATGAGATTGAAGCAGAGTTGTCCTATGAATTTCTTCGAAATCGTTCTAAGGGATTTGCCTATACGCCAATTATTGCTTCGGGTAAAAATGCCTGTGTACTGCATTATATTGAAAACAACCAACAATGTAAAGATGGCGATGTTATTTTATTAGATGTAGCTGCAGAATACGCTAATTATTCATCTGACTTAACCAGGTGTGTTCCTGTAAATGGTCGGTTTACAAAACGTCAAAAAGATGTTTACAACGCTGTTCTTCATGTAAAAAAAGAAGCGGAAAAACTGTTATTGCCTGGAGTAATTATGGCTGACTATCATAAAACCGTAGGTTTATTGATGGAAGAACAGCTCGTTAAGCTCCAATTAATCTCGCTCGACGATATTAAAAACCAAAAGGCTGATTGGCCCGCTTACAAAAAGTATTTTATGCACGGCACATCTCATTTTATTGGGCTGGATACACACGATGTTGGCTTATGGCACGAACCCATCAAAGCTGGGATGGTCTTTACCTGTGAACCCGGTATTTATATTCCGGAAGAAGGCCTAGGGATTAGATTAGAGGATGATTTGCTTGTTCAAAAAACAGGGGCCCCATTCAACTTAATGGGAAATATTCCCATAGAAGCGGAAGCCATTGAAGACCTCATGAATCGTGGCTAAAGTATTACATTACCGCATCTTTGGTGCTGGTTATACAACGGTTTACTTACATGGGTTTTTAGAATCTTCCACCATGTGGGAACCCTTAGATTTAGTCAATCAACCTGGTAAACACCTGTTAATTGACCTGCCCGGACACGGAAAATCACCTTTAATTGACGATACTGATATTCCCTCCATTCGCTTTATGGCTGAAGAAGTGGTGCGTGTCTTGAAAGAACTAAACATCAAAGAATACCGAGTTGTTGGACATAGTATGGGGGGATATGTGGCCCTTGAGCTATTTAACCTACGCATAAATACCACTTCTATACTGCAGCACGTAACTTTAATGAACTCAAACTGTTGGGAAGATAATGAAATTAAAAAAGGGGAGCGCTTAAAAATTGTTCGGATTGCCTACAAAGCAAAAGACCTTTTTATTAACGAAGTGATTCCTAATCTTTTTGCACGAGCACACGATTTTTATCCTCAAATTGAAGCCCTGAAAAAAGAAGCTAAAGAGATAAGTTCAGACTCCATCGCATACGCTACATTAGCTATTCGTAACCGAAACGATTACACAGCTTTGGTTTTGTCTAATCCGGAGTGTTTTACATTTATTCATGGCGCCTTGGATCGTTTGGTCAGCATGGATGACATTCAATTGCGCTTAGTCTTACCTAAGGGACCCTCTCCAAAAATTATCATTCTCCCCTCGGCTGGTCATATGGCGCACTGGGAAACAACGAAAGAACTTTTAGATATTCTTTATCCAGATCCTAAATAAAATAAGATTACAGTTTTAACCCTGAACTCTTCGCTTCAAATAGAACAGCAAAAATAAGAGGAACAACGCTAGTTTATAACTTAATAATTCTAACCGTTTTAATGCCACTTTGATTGTAAGCATTAACAAAGTAAATGCCCTGAGGAACACTTAGTTCAATAGATACTTCCTTTTGACTGTTAACAACTGTTTGATGAACCAATCGACCACCCATATCCGTGATAGATATATCTCCAGTGAATGCGGCCTCAAAGGTAATATTTACTTGATTCACTACAGGATTTGGAAGTACAGTAAAGGGCGCTGAAGACAACTCTTCCATTCCGACATTTGCGATCGTAATGCAGTTGGAGGTGTCAGAACAACCATTGCTATTTGTACTTATTACCGCATAACTGCCATTTTGACTAGCAGTAAAAGATGAACTGTTGGCTCCGGGAAATGCTGAGCCCGTAGTGCAATTTATCCACTGATAAGTTAAACCGGTATTGGCTGAGCTAAGTAAGAGAAGTGAATTATTAGGGCTCACTGAAATAACATTAGCCAATTGCTCGATGGTTAAATTAAGAGTAACAATACTATCACATCCCTGTGCATTGGTATAGGTTGCAAGGTAGCTACCCGCCTGTGTATAAACTTGTCCATTAAACGAAAACTGAGCTCCCTGACAGATGGTTTCGTTCAAATTCGTTTCTTGGATAGCACATCCAATATAAACAAAATTAGTATATATTGTATTGGACAAGGTGTCCACCTGAGCAGAAATCGTAGAATAACCAGCCGCTCCGCTAACAAAAGAAGATGGATTAGTACTAGAAACCGTAGCTAATATGGGCGTATTAAATCCCCACGATACCGAGGATGCGCCCAAAGCCTCGACTTGCATGCTGGCGTTCGAACAAAGAGCATATGCACAATGTATCACCGGTTGAGCTTGTAAATTAAAGTTTGCATTTTGAACCAGTAAAGTGTCTCCGCTAGCCATATAAACTGGCAAACTTATACCATTAGCACCATCACCGCCCTTTCCGCCTGCGCCGCCTGCACCGCCTGCACCGCCAGCACCACCATCACCAATTTCACTACTGCATGCCGCTTGAATACCCGCTCCACTGCCTCCGTTTCCGCCCAAACCACCGTTTCCACCCACTCCACCTGATCCTAAGTTTCCTGCTTGAACGAAACAATCAACCATACTTCCATTGGGGCCATTAACATTGATGTAAATTCCAAAGGAAGAACCTCCTCCGTAACCGCCCGTTCCACTAGTTCCACCCTGACCTCCGCCGCCGCCTCCAGACCCACCATTTCCTGGGCCGTTATCACACAAACTACAAGTCTGTCGACCACCGCCACCACCGCCACCACCGCCAGATCCACCACAACCGTCTAAGCCTGTTGCGCCTTGATTGCCCGGTATCCAAAAACCACCAGAATGTTGACCTTGAGATCCATTAGCGCCTTGAGCTCCAACTAAACCAGACAAACCGTTACCGCCACTGGTTCCATTTCCTCCAGGATCGCCGTCATTTCCCTTAATGCCTGAAGTGCCTCCATTGTTACAAGCAGAAGCGCCACCCAAACCACCATTTCCGGCGTTATTTGAATAACATTCGTCTCCACCCGCGCCGCCGCCGCCACCGCCGCCACCATTTCTAGCAGTTCCGACTGATCCGGCAGCACCCGGGTTTTGCGCGTTATTTTGATTCGGGCCACCTGAACCACCCACAACTCCACTTGCGCCTACGCCACCTAAGCCTCCACTTGCCCCGGCATTACCATTTCCGAAAGTACACGAGCCACCATCACACGAACCAGAATTTCCCAATGATCCATTGTTGCCATTGGCCCCTGCGACTCCATTTGTACCTGAAAACCCAGCGCTTGCGTGACCAGCAATAAATTGACAACGAACCAAATTATAAGCAGAACAGCTGTCCATGTAAAGCGCATAAGTGCTCACACCAAAAGGTGCATTTGCGTTTGATGCGGCTGCACTCTGGGTTTGAATGGTTAAATCTTGAAATCGAAAACCTGTATTGCTCACTAATTCCACTGCAGAAATTCGCGGACTGTTCGCTGGTCCTGAGGGGTTTGTATTGCTTCGATAAATCGTTGTGGCTCCAGCTAAACTGGTTTTTGTCCAAGCAAGCGTGTCTATAAATCCACCTTCAATCACTACGTTTTGGCCCGCTAAGGATAAGGGTGCGCTTATAAAGTACGTTCCAATTGCGATTCTAATATAGCTTCCCGAAGAGGCCGTTGTAAAGGCGGTAACCAAATCCATAGGGTCATTCATGGTTCCAATCGAAGTTGCTTGTCCTGCTGGTGTTACATATAGTATTTGACATTGCGAAAAAGCAATGTTATTAACCAATACAGCAAAAATTATGTATAGTAATCCTTTTTTCATATCCGTAAATTTTCAATAAATATACACAATAAATGTATTATTCTGCATTGATAATTTCATGCAGCCAACCATCCACCGTCCTTGCATCATCTATGGAGCAAGCCCCTGATTTTGTTCTTCTTAAGGTCGTTAAAGTTGCGCCAGCGCCTAATTTCTTTCCAAAATCATGGGCAATGGATCGAATATAGGTTCCTTTTGAGCAACTAATAGAAAAAGCTATCTGTGGAAATGTTGAAGCGTCTATTGAAAAATGCTTGATGTTTATTTTATTAGGCTTTAATACCAGCTCTTTTCCTTCGCGGGCATAATCGTAAGCGCGTTTTCCGTTGATTTTTTTGGCTGAAAAGATCGGCGGAATTTGTTCTTGCTCCCCTAAAAATGTTTGCCTAACCAATTCTAATGCATCTAAACTGATAGAAGACACATCGAACTCTTGGTCAAATTCTGTTTCTAAGTCATATGAAGGTGTTGATTTTCCAAGCAGAATGATTCCTGTGTATTCTTTGTCCTGGCCAATTAAATCATCGATTAACTTGGTGTTTTTTCCCGTGCAAATAATTAATAGGCCCGTGGCTAATGGATCAAGAGTGCCCGCATGGCCTACTTTAATGTTTTTTATCTTTAGCTTTTGTTTTATATTCCACCGGATTTTATTCACAACATCGAAAGACGTCCATCCTATAGGTTTGTCAATCAATAATGTTTCGCCCGAGATAAAATCCATGTTAGCGCAGAAAATAAATAAGCAGTGAACAGCCAATTAGTACCCTGTACCATCCCCAAACTTTAAAGCCATACTTGTGTAAAAATCCCAAGAAAAACTTAATGGCTAGTGCTGCAATTAAAAATGCGATGATATTGCCTACTATAAAAAATTGGGTGTTTTGTGGTGAAGATAAAATCATATCGATGCCAGTTTGATGAGTTCCTTTATACGTCCAATCTTTTAAAAATAGAGAATAGCACGTGACGGCAAACATCGTGGGTACCGCTAGAAAAAAACTAAATTCTGCTGCCGCCTTGCGCGAAAGTCCTTGCTGCATCCCGCCAATTATAGACGCGGCCGAACGACTCGTTCCCGGCATCATGGCCAAGCATTGCCAAAAACCAATTTTAACTGCACTCAGCTTTGAAATACTATCAACCGAATCCAATCGTGGCTGATTAAAGAGGCGATCTATAAAAAGGAGAACCACGCCACCTAAAATTAACATTAAAGCAATCGGTATTGGCTTCTCTAGAACGGCCTCTATTTTATCGTCGAAAAGTTTTCCCAGTACTAGGGCGGGGATAACACCAATAATCAATTTTAAATAAAATTGCGGAGAACTAAAATTAAAAAATCGACGCCAGTACAAGGATACAACGGCTAAAATTGCACCAAACTGAATAGACACTTGAAACATTTTCACAAATTCATCGCTTTCAATTCCAAAGATAGAACTCGCGAAAATCATGTGTGCGGTGCTGGAAACGGGTAAGAATTCCGTTATTCCCTCTATGATCGCTAAAATAATCGCTTCACTTAGTGTCATGGAGCCGACTTACTTTTTTGACTTTTTAGAGTAGGTGTGTTTTGGTGTTGTATTGGGCTCTACGGGTGTTTGAACCTGTATTTTTTCGGGTGTTTTGTGCGCTTGCAGGACATCTACATTAACACCTTTGTCTACCGGTGCTTTTTCTTTTTTCATGATAGAATAAAGTATTACAATGTAGCCCGCTATAATTAACATTGGAGCGATTGTAATTCTCACCGTACTAAATAATTCGTTTGCGTTGAACTTATTAAGATCATCCGACCCTCCTCCAATCATTAATAAAAACCCTAAAATATTAATCCCTAAGCCTATTAAAAGGATTTTGTAGTTCTTCGGCTGAAAACCAATGTGTTTTATCGGACTATTCATTTTATTTAATATAAATCATCTAATTTAATACGAAGATACTTGTTTAATGCAAACCAAGTTGATATCAAGGTAATAAAAATTCCTAGTGACATTTGGAAAGCAATAATAATCACTAATAACTTCCATGAAAAGACAATTTCAATAGCGTCTAAAATATTATTTAAACCGTAAGAAACAGATATAAGCAAGCCAAAAGCTAGGAGGGATGCTATGAAGCCTTGCAGGGCAGCTTGGAATAGGTAAGGTCGGCGAATATACCCCCTTGTTGCGCCCACCAAAGTCATCGTTTTTATTGTAAATCTTTTAGAATATAAAGACATTCTAATGGTGTTGTTTATCATCGCAACGGCAATAATAATTAATAATAGGGCTAAAAATAAAAACAGGAGAATAAATTGCTGAAAACCAGAATTTACATTTTCTACACTTGATTCATCATAATTAACCTCTATTATTTGTTGAGGATACGATTTTAAGAGTTTCTGTTTAATGTTTTTCATGCCAGTTTTATTGGCAAATTTCTCATTTGGAGAGAAGCAAAGTGATGGAGGAATTGGATTTTCTCCATCAAAAAGCTGTTTAATGTCTTCCTTTCCGACATCTCCAAATTCTTGCAAGGCTCTTTCAGATGAAACGAACCAAATCTTTTTAAATTCTGGCCAAGATTTTAACGATAACTCTACTTGTTTTATGCTGGCATCATTCATTTCAGCATTAAAAAAAACATCTCCTTGCAGACTTTCTTTTGCCTGTATTTGGGCCGTATTTATTCCGATGGCACCTGCAAAAATAATCCCAATTACAAATAAGACAAGGGACATCCCAACGGTTGTTGAAACATAGCTTGTTCTAACGCCTCTTTTTGTGAACTTTTCAATTGATTTTGACATGCTTCAAAAGTATTTAAAAAACCTTTGTGATACCTAAATAACTTAATGAGTAATCAACGTTGAATTGTGTGTTATTTAATTCTTCACGTGGCCTCAACCCAATCACCATGCTCTTTAATTAAATCAATTAATGCTTGTACCGCTTCTGATTCGTTAATGTTTTTTCGGACAACCGTCTTTTCTTTATATAAATGAATCTTTCCTGGTCCCGTTCCCACATAACCATAATCTGCATCCGCCATTTCTCCAGGGCCATTTACAATACAGCCCATTATTCCAATTTTTAAGCCCTTTAAATGTGCTGTTCTAGCACGTATTTTTGCGGTTGTTTCTTGCAGATCGAAAAGGGTCCTTCCACAAGAAGGACATGAAATGTATTCTGTTTTTGAAATTCTTGTTCGTGTCGCTTGTAAAATTCCGAATGCCGTAGAATTGACAAACGTTTGTGCTTGTGTGGCAGATATCCATAGACCATCGCCAAAACCATCAATAAGTGATGATCCTAAGTCGCTTGATACGCCGATTTGAAATGTCTCTTGGTCTGATTCTTCCGATTCAATGAATAGAATTATGGGTGCTTTTATGTCTAATTTCGCAATATTACAATATAAGTTGCGGAAAAAGTGTGTGTTCTGAACAGCAACACCCTTTGCAACAAGCACCAAATTAGGGTAATCTACAATCGCTTCACTTAGTTCGCTTGAGCTTGTAATAAAACAAAACGCCCGTTGATTTTGGGGTAATTCTAACAGATTTTTAACTGTAATTACGGGATAAAACCCTTCCTTGCTGTAATAATTTTTTTTCCAATTTTCTAAAGAACACAAGGCCCCCAATGTTCCAGGTAGTTCAAAACTCAGGGTGTTTTCTCCAATATATACATAATCAGCCGCCTGATCCTGCAAATGCCACTTATCTAATTGAATAGAATAATTATATCCAATGGCGTAAAGATTTGCGGGGGTAATTATTCCTTTTTTAGAAAAATCAGCTATTACAACGGGTACATTTTTACCTCCGATATTGTGGACCGTTTTACTTTCTCTTCTATTATATTCAAATGGGCTATATGGAAGGTTATTGAATGGTGTGTTTATGCTTGTTGACGATTGGGAATAGTAGTCTACTAATTTCTGAGCTACAGGAATTTCGTGCTCTGGTTCTTCGGTTAATGATACGCGAATGGTGTCCCCAATGCCATCAGCCAAAAGAGCCCCAATACCAACGGCAGATTTAATTCTTCCGTCTTCTCCGTCCCCAGCTTCTGTAACGCCTAAATGCAGTGGGTAATACCTATTATTCTTTATCATTTCTGAACACAACAATCGATAGGCCTGAACCATAACAAGAGTATTACTTGCTTTCATCGAAACAACAAGTTGATGAAAATTGTTTTTTTCGCAGATACGTATAAACTCCATTGCGGACTCCACCATTCCTTGTGGTGTATCACCATAACGACTTAATATTCTGTCAGAAAGAGATCCATGGTTGGTTCCAATGCGCATTGCTGTACCGTGTTTTTTACACAATAGAACTAGCGGTGTGAATTTCTCTTCGATCCGGTTCAATTCATCATTATAGGTGTGGTCGGTATAATTAATTTCTTCAAATTTCTTTTTATCAGCATAATTACCTGGATTTACCCTCACCTTTTCTACAATTGTTGCCGCAATCTCTGCCGCATTTGGTGTAAAATGAATGTCTGCTACCAATGGCGCAGAATAACCCGCTTCCCTTAACCGTTTCTTTATTTCTCTTAGATTTTCCGCCTCTTTCTTGCTTGGAGCAGTAAGTCTAACTATTTCGCAACCCGCCGTAATCATACGAATAGATTGGGCAACAGATAAATCAGTATTCATAGTGTCTGAAGTGGTCATCGATTGAATGCAAATGGGGTTTTCTCCTCCCATTTGTATATTGCCGACCACAACCTCCCTAGTTGGAAGACGTTTCCTTTCAAACAAATCTACACAATACTTTATATCTTCAACAAACATCGTTTTTTACTTAATCGTTGTGACAAAGTTAGTCAATACTTTATTCATTTTACATGTATTTTGTGTTCGAATAACCTATGATTTTTATTGTTATTGTTGGAATAGAATCCTTATTGCTACTGTATATTAAATTATGGGGTGGTCGGTAAAATAATTGTAAATGTCGTTCCTAAATTAGGAGATGAATCAAAGAAAATCTGTCCACCATGATTCTCTATAATTTGTTTTACTATTGAAAGGCCTATGCCACTTCCTTTTGATTTGGTTGTGAAATGTGGTTGGAATATTTTTTCTTTCTGATCTTCGGATATTCCCCTCCCATTATCTTGAACAGAAATAATAATGGTTTGATCCTGATTATATAGACGTAAATGGATGCGTGAGTCTGACCTATTAGCACAGGCCTGGATACTGTTTTTAATTATGTTGTTCAAAACCTGAATCCATTGTTCTTTATCAATACTAAGAAAACAGGAGTCTAAAGCCGCATCAAATGTTATGCTTGCTTTTTTGTAAGACGAAAACATTAAAAGAACATTGCTAATTATTTGGACTAAATCTACTTGTGCCTTTTTCGGTTCCGGTAATTGAGCAAAGCTGGAGAATGCTTTAGCTATTTTTACCAAGGCGTCTATTTGCTCAATTATTGAATTTCCAACGATTTCTAATTTTTTCTTTGAGTCTGGGTCAGAGGGGTCATAAACGCGCAGTAATTGTTGAACGCTTAATTTAATCGGGGTAAGGGGATTGTTTATCTCATGGGCAACTTGCTTGGCCATCTCCCTCCATGCAGACTCCCGTTCATTCGACTTTAATAAATTAATCGCGGCCTCTAATTCAATAAGTTTGCTATTATATGCATCTACAATTGTGCTGATTTCATCCTTGGCCGTATAAACGATTTGTTGATTCTGCTGACCGAAACTTATAGATTTTACTTTTTGTTGAAGCTGTTTAAGCGGCTGAACCAAACGAGTGGATACTAATAATGAAATAATAATGGCGCCAGCCAAGAGGAGAATGAAAATACTCATAATAGACACAAGAAACGACTGTATTTGTTTTTCGTAATCCTCCTGCTTGTTAAAGTGTTGAATGTTTAAATAACCTAAAATTTGATTGCTTCCATTAATAATTGGCACATAAACAGATTGAAATGATAATTTTCCAATTGTTTCTTTTTGAGAATAAATACTAGATTTATTTAAAAGTTGTTGGAATGCCTGAGGATTTATTTGTTCACTCTGTAAACCGAGGCTAATTACTTTTGGTTTAGATCCTCCTAAGAGCTGTCCTTTTAGATCATAAATATTAATGTCTGTATCAAAAACGGTTGCTAATTTAGCCGTAAGCGTTTCAAAGAATGCAGCGTCTTCTGATTTTGTTAAGGCATTGCGAAAGTAGATTTTATTAATTAATTCTATTTCTATTGATTTTACCTTTTCGGTGATTGTTTTATTGTTAAAGGATTCGTATTGACGACTGACGAAAAGGCCGCTTACTGCTCCAAAAAATATCAACGATAGGGTTACTAAAGAAACAGACATTAATTGTATTTTTAAAGCAAGAGTCCAAGTAGACCTTCCTTTTTTAATAAAAACATACGCGGTATTAAGAACCACCAACAGCAGCCCCCAAAAACAAAAAACGTAAGAAAACGAGGTTAACACATCGTAATTGGTCTTGATTTTTTCCGATAAAATAACCGCTCGATTATTTCCCTTATATAGAATGTAATGATTATAGCCCCCTTGATTGAAGAAAACAGACTTACCAGGGGGTTTTTTATAAAAAGAAATTGATTTTTGAAAATCGAAATCGCCTCGTTTTGTTACTAATTTTCCTGCATAATATTTAGCGATTGAATAATGGCCTATTTCTCTTAAAACATTTGCTTCTTTAGATAATAAAAGTCTAGGAAATCCTATTTCCTCAGGTATTTTTTTTGATTTAAAAAATAAAAACAAGGTGCCTAAATTACCCGGCATAACCTGCTTAATAATATAATTATAGCCTAAATAAGCATCTTTTATAAAGAAAACACTTGGATTAATGTCGGATTCTTGCCCATGGTTTTCGAGCAAGTCCTTTATTCTAGTGTGATCCAACCCATCTTTGGTGATAATCGTATTGTTAGATGTGTCAAGAATAGCTACGCTTAAGGCATAAGCATCCCAAGTCCCTGTAAAGTACTTTTGTTCAAAAAAATCACTCACCTTAGCGGGTGTTGGAGCAATCTCTAAGGATTTAAAATAATTTATCACGGTTGAATCTGATATGATTTGGTTTTGAACGGTAGTATATTTTAATTCCGCCTCCTCATCTCGGTCCGCTAAAAGCTGGCTAGCATATAATGCACGAATTGATTTCTCTTTTTTTTCATTGTGGATAGTCAATTCTTTAACAAAGGCCGTGGAAAACAAAGCCAATATGAGCAGTTGTATTATAATCTTATTACCTCCTGTTGATGTGCCTTGAGTTATGAATGAAATGCAAACTAAAAGAGTTGGGATAAGCAGTGTTAATGTCGTCTTATCATTAAATTGTACTCCAACTAGTAAGTAAATAAACGCAATACTTAAAACAAAACTCCCCTGTACTATTTTCGATGGATTGGTTTCAATAAATTTGGAACTCACTTTGAAAAGTAGATAGTAAAAGCTATAAAAAATGGCCGCAAATAATACTACTATTGTGTAGGAATATACAGAGAGCGTGAAAGGAAGATCTAAGGTTAATGAAATCGAGGAGTTTTGAACAACTATCTCCAAAAGATCAATGATTAACCACCATATATAATAAAGAAATAGCAATAAAAGATAGCTCGGAAACCTGTTTTTAATTTGTGTTCCCCAATTAAACAGAATGAAAATTCCGTAAATAATAACACTGGTGTTGACGAGTAAGCTCAGGATGTTTGGGAACAAGCCATTAAGCGCAAATAAATTAGCTGATTGGTATTCTTGGTTATGAAAAATGTCGGCCGGCAAATAATAAAGTACGAAAATTCTTATTGCTATCAATATTATTAAAGATAACACGCTATAAATGAGGTTTTTGTGTGTTAAAAAATAAAGTCCAAACAATAGAAATGCGCAGGATAACACCAATAAAACAAAGGTTATATTGCCATTTGCAGCAAAAGAATTAGGATTGGGGTTGTCTTTAATATAGAATATATGCTTGCCTTTGTTGTCTTTTATTGAATAACTGCCTGTTTTAGACAAAACAATGGTTGCGGGACCATTATAAATAGAGGTGTTAAATGTGTTTTCAAGGTATTCGTTTTCGATTTGATAGTCAGACTGAATTAGGATCGACCCTTGAATTATCGTGTCTCCTTTAACCTTAGAGCAGATATAATAATAGCCATTTTTTAATTTATAGATGCCCTGCTTCGGTTTTGAGGATGTTAAATGTGCCTCCGTGGGCATTTGTGTGGTGTTCCAGTATACTAGATCTTTGTTTATATACGTGTGGAAAAAAAAGCCGGTTTTATCTGCTCTAGGTTTTTTTGTATTCGCTATTGCATTATCTAGCTGTTTTTCTAATTCTGCTACTTGATGTGAAAATTCATCTTGAATTTTTTGATGAATCGTTTGATTTATTTTTGTCGTATTATCGCGAATATCAAAAAGGAGTGCTGCTGCAAAAAACAGAGCAGAAAATAAAAACCAACTGGTCTTTTTAAGATACTTTAGTACCGTTATTTTTATCAATTTTACTTTGAATTTAACACTTTCAATTCCATTGAACTTATTAATTGATTAAA
>JBILCD010000120.1:0-7530 GCA_044353285.1 Crocinitomicaceae bacterium
CTTTGTTTTCAGTCATTTCTTTCCACTGAGCAACCCATCCCGGAAGGCGACCTAGTGCAAACATTACCGTAAACATTTCAGTTGGAATCCCAAGTGCTTTATAAATAATACCTGAATAAAAATCAACATTTGGGTATAAGTTTCGCTCTTTGAAATACTCATCTTCTAGCGCAACCTTTTCTAATTTCTTTGCAATAGCTAGCAAAGGATCATTGATGTTTAATTTTTCCAACACATCATCACAGGCTTTCTTAATGATATTTGCACGCGGATCAAAGTTTTTGTAAACACGATGCCCAAAGCCCATTAATCTAAAAGGATCAGCTTTATCTTTCGCTTTTGCTACCCATTTATCGACATTCCCTCCATCATTGTTAATTTGTTCAAGCATTTCGATAACTTCTTGATTTGCCCCACCATGCAATGGTCCCCAAAGAGCTGAAATACCAGCGGATACTGTTGAATATAAGTTTGCTTGAGAGGAACCAACGATACGAACCGTAGATGTTGAACAATTTTGTTCGTGATCAGCATGTAAAATTAATAAGGTATTTAATGCTTCAACTACCACTGGATGCACCTTGTATTCTTCCGTCGGCATTGCGAACATCATGTAAAGAAAATTCTCACAATAATCGTATTCGTTTCTTGGATACATGAAGGGGTGGCTCAAAGAATTTTTAAAAGACCATGCTGCCAAGGTTGGTAATTTAGCAATCAATCGATGTATTGTTAAATTTTTCGCCTCCTTGCTTCTATTCGGATCCAAGGATTCAGGATAAAATGTAGAAAGAGAGGATATCATTGACGACAAAACGCCCATCGGATGTGCTTTCGCTGGGTATGCTTCAAAAAATTGCTTCATATCTTCGCTCACCAAGGTGTGCTTCTTTATGCTCTTTTCAAAATCGTCTAATTCATTTTGAGTTGGTAATTCGCCATAAATAAGCAAATAGGACACTTCCATAAAACTTGCTTTAGAGGCCAAATGTTCGATTGAATAACCACGATAATGCAAAATACCCTCTTCACCATCTAAAAAGGTAATAGCACTTTTCGTGGCTCCAGTATTCTTGTAACCAGAGTCAAGGGTAATATACCCTGACAAATCCCTTAGTTTTGAAATATCGATCGCTTTTTCATTTTCCGATCCTGTAATAACTGGCAGCTCATATATTTTCCCGTCCAATTCTAACCTTGCAACTTCACTCATTTTTGAAAATTAATTTTTTAACTGCCTAAAATTACAAAACAAATTTGTTCTAATATCTATTGGAAGTGAAATAAATTTCATGATCAATTTCGAAACCTACCATTTAAAAAAAAATATCCTGTGGGAAGATGAAAAACGATGGTGTTAAAGGTTCTTTTCAATGAAATTCAACATCATGTTAAACAAATGGTTACGTGTATTTCCGCCATAAATACCATGGTTTCGGTTAGGATAAATAAATAAATCAAATTGCTTATCCGCTTTTACCATAGCATTAACCAATTCCATTGAATTTTGATAATGCACATTATCATCTGCCGATCCATGAATCAGTAAAAACTTGCCTTTGAAAAGATTTACAAAATTAACAGGTGAATTAGCATCATATCCGTCCGGATTTTCCTTTGGAGTACGCATGAATCGTTCGGTATAAATGTTATCATAATTTCGCCAATTTGTAACAGGAGCAACGGCAATAGCCATTTTAAAAACATCCGCTCCTTTGGTGATAGCTAAAGAAGCCATGAAACCACCATAACTCCAACCCATCACACCAATTCGTTGCGGATCAACGTATGAAAATCCTTGTATTTCTTTTGCTGTTGCAATTAAATCCTCGGTCTCCAATTTACCTAACTGTAAATAAGTGGATTTTTTAAAGGCTGCGCCTCTGTAAAGTGTTCCTCTCGGTTCAATACAAATTACAATGTATCCTTTTTGTGTGAGTAACTGATGATACATATAATCTGCATTATCCCACGCATCTACCACCTCGTTGTGCCCAGGACCTCCATATAAAGTCATATAAACTGGGTATTTGTTAGCGGCATTAAAGTTAGCTGGCTTCATTATCCAAGCGTTGAGGGTATTTCCATTTACATCAAAAGTGATGAACTCTTTTTTACTCAATGTTAAGGTAGAAAGCGTACGGTTCAATTCTTCGTTATCTTCTAATATTCGTACAAAACCACCATCATTTTTCATTAAAGAATAAACCGGTGGATTATTGGCCTGAGAATGTGTAAGCACCATGTACTTAAAGCCTGAAGTGAATGATGCATCATTCCAACCAATTGACTTTGAAACGGTGGTTTTATTCGCGCCATCTCGTTTAATAGAATGAATTGTTTTCACCATTGGAGATACTTCCGCGGAAGAATAGTAAACGGTATTGCTTAGTTCATCTATTCCGTATAAATCAATTACATCCCAATTTCCTTTTGTTATTTGAGTGCTTTTACCATTAAAATCGAGTTGGTAAATATGATTATACCCATCCATTTCGCTCGTTCTTAATATCGTATTCCCATCTTTAAGCACCAGTAAATTATTGTCAATTTCAACATAGGTAGTAGATGTTTCCTCATAAAATATTTTTTGTGTCATTTTTTTTGCTGTCACATCAATCAAATGGTATTTAAGGTGATTTTGATGGCGATTTAAGGTCAGTAAAACGAGCTTATTGGCATTCCCTGCCCATGACAATCTTGGGATATATTCATATTCTCCCAAATTAATTGGCGTAATACTTTTCTTTTGAACGTTTATCAAATGGGCAGTAACCTCACTGTTGTCTTCACCGGCTTTGGGATATTTGTACTTATATTCTTCAGGATACAAGCCTTTATAATAGGTCAAATTAAATTCCTTTACCTCCTTTTCATTAAAGCGTAAGAAACTAATCCATTTAGAATCTGGCGACCATGCGTAGGCTTTTGTAATGCCAAATTCTTCTTCATATACCCAATCGCTTGTACCATTGATAATCTTATTTCTCTTACCACCTTCCGTCAGTTTAATCGATTTTCCGCTTGTCAATTCCTTTACGAAAATATCATTGCCATGAATAAATGAAACACTCTTTCCGTCGGGAGAATATTCTGCTAATGTTTGTGGCTTATGCTTATCATCTAATGGCACTAATTGCTTAGTTTTTATATCATACAAGTAATAAATTGCGGTATAACTTCTACGGTAAATAGGTTTTATGTTGGTCATAAATAAGACCTTCGTTTCATCGCTATTAAATTCGTAATCTTCATATGCGATTATCGAATCGTTATAAACCAACGAATTTTTATCAACAAGCACTTCTCCTTTATCATTTGCATCCATTAATTTGTAAATTAATATAGAGCCATCTTCACCAATCCGGGAATAATGTTCTCCGTCTTTCATCGACTTAAAATCTTCTACCCCTTTCGGATAGTATTCGTATTTTTTCCAGATTTTCTCAACGGTGATTTGCTGCGCAGTAATCTTTAAACCAACAAGAAATAATAAACAAAAAAAGTGCTTCATTTTACAATATTTAATGTCCGAAATTAATGTATAAAGTTTAATTAGTATTAAGTCTATTAGAAAATTAGATTAAACTTTTTAAAAAGGCGTATTCAAAAAAAAATAAACTTACTTTTGTGAAAATAAAAATAAGATATGAAGACAACATTTACACTCGGATTTCTCCTTCTTTTAAACACCCTTTCTGCACAAGGCAATTGCACGGAACTTTTTATTTCGGAATATGTAGAGGGATGGTCTAACAACAAGGCTTTAGAAATCTACAATCCCACTAGTCAAGCCATTAATCTAAGCGGCTATTTTGTATCCCGATACTCCAATGGCGCTACTTCAGCTACTGTAGCCAACTCAGTTCAATTGACAGGAACCATTGCACCTCACAGTGTTTATGTTGGCGTACTTGAGAAATTAGATCCCAATGGAACCGGTCAAGAGGCACCGATTTGGGACTCTTTACAAGCACGTGCAGATGGTTTTTATTGCGCCGTTTACAATACTTCCAATGCTTGGTACTGGAACGGTAACGATGCTATTGTTTTAGCCAAAGGAACCTTACCTTCTACAGCCACTACCGTTATCAATCCAACGAATGTACCTGGTTTTGCTATTGTTGATATATTTGGAAAAATCGGAGAGAATCCGGCTAATGAAACAGGTTCTTCTGCCGGAAACGACGGGGCATGGTCTTCTACTTTTCCATACAACAACGGTGCAGGAGTGTTAATCACTAAAGAACACTCCATGTTGCGCAAAGCGACAATACAAAAAGGGGTGACAAACATGGTTGGATTTTTTGATCCTTTATTAGAATGGGACTCCATTCCAGCGGTTATCAATCGGTTAGATGCCAACGGAAATCCAATCTTAGGAACGAGTGGCAATCCTATTTTAGATGGTAACTGGACATCTTTAGGCTCACACGAATGCCAATGTAATCCAGCTAGTATTGATGAAACCAGCAATCTCGAAATACTCTTGTATCCAAATCCAAGCAATGGCGTTGTTTATCTGAAAAACTCAGAAAACATAAGGTCTGTTGAAGTGCTAAGTGCATTAGGACAGCGTCTTTTCACAAATACGTATTCCAATAAGCCTCTCCTTGTTATTGATATCAACGGAAATAAAGGAGTATACTTCTTGAAAATTACCATGAAGAATGGTTCCAAGGAAATTAAAAGAGTAATCCTAAGATAATTAAAAACAAAGTAAAAGGTCCGTAAGGGCCTTTTTTATTTTATTGTCGCCATGAAATCCAAGCTACTCATTATTTTTTGCTTATTTGTTTCCTCGCTATTTGGACAAAATAAGGGTTCAATTACCTTTAATGTTGTAGATGCAAATAAAGAGCAAATTGTTGGCGCTAAACTTATATTAACCAGCGAAACCAACCCGAATACTATTCTTAAAGGTATTACGAATTCTGAAGGCATTTGCTTGTTTGAGAATATAAGTTTTGGAGGGTATATCGCCAATATAAACATGATAGGCTTTGAACCCATTTCGGAGCAAGTAACTATCAATAAATCAACCATTACTCGAACGATCGTACTTGGAGACAATCAAGAATTTGAAGAAGTTAAAGTGATTGGAAACCTTGTTAAAGAAGGCAATGTTCCAGTAGCCGTAACCAAAATATCGCTCCAAAAAATTGCAGAAGAGTTAGGATCAAGAGATTTACCGATGTTGTTGAATGGTACAGCCGGCGTTTATGCAACAACACAGGGTGGTGGCGATGGCGATGCTAGGATAAATGTACGCGGTTTTGATCAACGAAATGTGGGGGTAATGATTGACGGTGTGCCAGTAAACGACATGGAGAATGGCGCTGTTTATTGGTCGAACTGGTTTGGATTAGATGCTATTACTGCCCAGATGCAAGTTCAGAGAGGATTAGGCGCTACAAAAATTGCTATGCCTTCGATTGGAGGAACGATCAATATTATTACTCAAGGCATTGGGAATAAAAAAGGCGGCAGTTTTAAGCAAGAATATGGTACAGGAAATTTACTTCGCACAAACTTTTCGTACAATACCGGCATGACCAAAAAAGGGTGGGGATTAACTGTATCAACATCCTATAAACAAACTGATGGTTGGGTATACGGAACACCAAGTCAAGGATTTTTTGGATACTTAAAGGTTTCTAAAAAGATAAAATCACATTTAATAACCCTTTCTGGTTTTGCTGCACCACAAGAACATGGCCAGCGTTCATATAACCAAGCCGTGCAGTATTGGGATAAAGATGCGGCAAGAGAATTGGGAACATCCATTGATACCAATATAAATCTATTTGATATGGGAGTAAGGTATAACCAGCATTGGGGATATCGAACACATAATGGGAAAAAAGAATTGCTTAATGAGCGATTAAATTTTTACTCCAAACCACAACTCACCTTGAAAGATTTTTGGAAAGTAAATGAAAAGTTATCCATTTCCAATTTGGCCTATGTGTCAATCGGACGAGGAGGTGGAACAAGCATATATAATTCATCCGCCTTACTAAGAGATTCGAATAATTTAATCGATTGGGATTTAATGGAGCAATACAATAAAGTCAATTCTTTATTTGGAACTCCTAATATAGATACACTGTATCACCCTACTGAAATAAAATCTAGTCAAATCCTACTAGCTAGTATCAATAATCATTTTTGGGTAGGGTATTTGGGCCAGTTTAACTACGAGTTATCAAAGGAATTTGAGTTTTCAGGTGGAATCGATTTTAGATATTATGAAGGCAGACACTATCAAGTTGTGCACGACTTGTTAGGTGGCGATTATTACGTTGACAATGCGAATAAAAATGCAAGTTCTCCAATGAAAAGAGTGGGTGATAAAATTGCTAAAAGCAGCTTTAATGCCGATCGAAGTGGTTTAGTACAATGGACTGGCGCATTTGGCCAAATGGCCTATACTGGGGACAAATTATCGGTTTTTGTTAACGTAACTGGTATCCTAAACGGATACAAAGGCATAGACTACTTTCAAAAACGGGTCTTGGAATTAGGAGATACTACCTTGCGAATTGGAGCTGGAGATACCGTTCAATATCAAGGTAATACCTACACCTCATCCTCAAAAGGATTGAAAAACGATCAAACAGACTGGATGTTTTTACCAGGATGTACCGTTAAAGGAGGAGTTGCTTACCGCGTATTTGAAAATGCGAGTGCGTATGTTAATCTCGGCTACTTGAACCGAACACCACAGTTCTCTAATGTGATTGATAATAATACCAATGCTTTTTTTGGAATTTTAACCAACGAACTTATTTTAGCCTTAGAAGGCGGATTAAATTATGCTGATAAAAAATTTGGTGTTAATTTAAATGGCTATGCAACAAATTGGAAAAACAAACCATTCCCATATGGCGTTTCCGTACCAGATCCTAATGACCCAACAGAATCTATTCGCGTGAACATTAATGGCATGGATGCTATACATCTTGGAGGCGAACTTGATATCGCATACAACATCACTAAAAAGTTAAGTGCCGAATTCATGGTATCTTATGGTAATTGGTATTGGAATTCAGACAAGACCGTTCTTATCCCACAATACGATTCGTTATTGATAACTTTTGATGCAAAAGGAGTTCACGTGGGCGATGCCGCACAGACAGCTTTATCCGCTTCTATTCGATACGAACCCTTTAAAAATTTTTATGTTAAAGCTCAATCACAGTATTTTGATCGATACTATTCCAATTTTGATCCTTTTACTTTACAAGGCGCGAACGCCGGAAGAGAATCTTGGGTAATGCCTTCTTATTTTCTATTAAATCTATTTGCTGGTTATAAATTCCCACTTAAAACAGCCACGCTAATTGCTAGTGGTTCCATCACCAATTTATTAAATACACAATATATTTCCGATGCCACGAACAATGCAAACGATAGTTATGATAACTTTGATGCACAATCTGCACAAGTAATGTTCGGAGGAGGCTTGCGATTTAATGTTTCACTTGGTATTCAATTTTAAAACAAAAACAAAAAAATGAAAAAACA
>JBILCD010000296.1:0-7437 GCA_044353285.1 Crocinitomicaceae bacterium
TTTCGTTATAACAAATATCAATTGTTTCGGTGCTGCAAGCGGAGCCATTGATTTAAGCGTAAGCGGTGGAACTCCAGGATATACCTATTTGTGGAACAATGCAGTAACTACGCAAGATTTGACGAATTTAAATATCGGAACATACATTCTCCAAGTAACAGACAACAATGGGTGTTTTGTATTTGATACGCTATCTATTACTCAAGCCTCATCCCCAATTAGCTTACTAGTTACGGGATCAAACATTAGTTGTTTTGCAGGTTCCAATGGATCGGTAAACCTTACCGTACAAGGAGGAGTTGGACCATATCTTTACAATTGGAGTAATGGAGCAACTACCGAAGATTTAAGCGGATTGGGTGCAGGAACTTATGTAGTTGTAGTCACAGATAGCAATGGATGCCAAAATACAACTAGTTTGGTCATATCAACCCCCGCGGCTGCATTGACCATCTCGAATGTATTATTGACCAACATTCAATGTTTCAATCAATCAACAGGAGTCATAGACATATCAGTTAGTGGCGGCTCATTCCCATACACCTACACATGGAGTAATCCAGCTGGAACTTTGAGTGCGAATACACAAGATTTATTTAATATCCCAGCAGGTGGCTATCACGTAGATATTGTCGACTTCAATGGTTGTACCACTTTTGCTGACGTCACCTTGGTCCAGCCGGTATCCGGAGCCGTGATCTCTTACAATGTTCAACCGGTATTTTGCTTTGGAGATTCTACAGGATGGATCAATGCCACGGTTATCGGTGGGGCTTTACCATATGGATTCTCGTGGTCGAATGGAGTAAATGCTGAAGATTTATTCAATATTCCAGCCGGCAACTACACCCTCACGGTGACCGATAACATCGGATGTGTGACTACTGCCAATATCTTAGTAGCTCAGCCAAGTGGACCGCTTTTCGCTAACGCCATTGTGAACAATCAATCTTGTTTTGGATTTGTTAATGCCAGCATTGATGCCAATGTGATTGGAGGTTCGGCACCGTATTCTATTTCTTGGAATACAGGACAAACCACCTCATTAATCGGACCACTAGTGAATGGAAACTACGCCCTTAATGTGGTCGATTCCTTGGGTTGTGCCTTGGATTCTGTTTTTACCATTACCCAACCTAATCCTTTACTTATTCCGGGAACTGTGGTTAATGTGGCTTGTTTTGGAGATTCTTCCGCCTACATCACTGCACTTCCTAATGGAGGAACAGCACCGTATTCATATGCGTGGAACAATGGCCAAAATACACAAGTCGATACCTTGATCCCAGCTGGAAATTACATCGTGACAGTCACTGATTTTAACGGTTGTATCGATTCCGCTTTGTTTGCCGTGACTCAGCCTTCAGCCCCTATTGCTCTTACTTTAATACAAACCAATGTGGGTTGTTTTGGAGCAAATACAGGTGCTCTTGATCTATCCGTTTCTGGAGGAACACCAGCGTATACCTATCTATGGTCTAATGCCTTTACCTCTCAGGATATTCAAAACCTAAGCATTGGAAACTATGGCGTGATTGTTACCGACGCCAATGGATGTACAGACACCATACTGACCACCATTACCCAACCGATATCACCACTCATTGTATTACCAACCATCACCAATTCACCTTGTTTTGGAACCAATGGTGGTAGCATTGATCTTAATGTCTACGGAGGAACAACACCATACACCTACTTCTGGAATACCACCGATACTACTCAAGATTTAAGTGCCGTACCTGCGGGACAATATACCGTTGCTGTTACCGATTCCAATAACTGCGTCTCTTCATTGATTATTAACATCACACAACCAGCATCAGGTACTAACATCAACATTACACAAACTCCTGCATCTTGTTACGGATACAACGATGGCGCCATGACTGCAAACGTCAATGGAGGTGTTGCTCCATATACTTTCTTATGGAATAATAACTTAACAACCAACACCATCAATAATTTAAGTGCTGGCATTTACACCGTCACAGTAACAGATGCCAACGGCTGTCAGGTTTCGGCATCACAACTCTTAAATCAACCTGATTCCTTAATCGCTCAATTTAACATTCCCGATAATTTCGGGTGCGCACCCTTCCAGGCACAGCTAATCAATAACAGCATCGGACAATACAGCAATGTACTTTGGACCATCGGAAATGGAGACATACTCTTTAATGCCGACACAGCTTACTATACCTTCAATCAAGTTGGATGCTATGATATTTCATTAACCGTTACCTCTGCTAACGGATGTATGGCTACGACAACAGCGAATAGCGCCATTTGTGTGGCACAAGGACCGATTGCTTCATTCTACTCGAGCCCTGAACAAATAGACTTCTACACAGGAGATATACAGTTTATTAATACATCTGCTGGAGCAAATAATACCTATTTCTGGAACTTTGGAGATGGAACACAAAGCCAAACAATAAATCCCTTCCATAGTTATCCTGATCAAACTGCAGCTACCTATGAAGTACTGCTTATTGCGGTGGATACAAATGGATGCGTTGATTCTATATTGCAGGTCTATGAACTCAACGAAATTATTGTTATGAATGTACCTAATGCATTTACCATTAACGAAGACGGAATAAACGATGCGTTCAAACCTATTTTCTCATCTCCTGAATCAATTGTAAAGTATGACTTTACTATTTTCAATAGATGGGGGGAAATTATATACCAAACCAACGATCAAATGGATGCTTGGGATGGTAAATATCAAGGGAAATTCGTCCAAACTGGTGCATACAATTGGACTGTTAACTATTCCGATATAAATAAAGCTGATGTGTTTGCTAAAGGTCACGTTGTGGTTTTGAAATAGTTATTGTAAATTGGCTTCTAAAAAACTAAAAATAAATTAAGAAAAAATTAAGCAATCGAATTGAAAAGAATTAAGTTTTTGTTGATAATTCTATTTTCCATAGTTCTATTAGGGAAAATAAATGCGCAATTCAATTGTGATGGAAGCGTGCCTAATCAGGTAATAACCATGAATAGCACCCCCTTTGAATCTGCTGCACATTCCTTTTCAATGGCGAACACAGGTACTGGATACCTTTGTTGTAGCGCAGGAAATTCATTTGGCTGTCAAACTTTCACTATTAATACGCATGTCAATACCATAGGTATCATGTTTGAAAGTTTCGATTACAATGGAACAGTTAACATCCAATATGCAAATTGCAATACAATTTATACATTAGGATCGTATATCTGTCTTCAAGGGATTGGACCTCATGAATTCTCAATTTGTTCAAACAGTTCAACAAATTTCAACTTAGAAATAGTGACTATAGGAGCACCTTTTATAAATTACGCCCCGAGTACAACGCTAGGTTGCACATCTTCCATTGAAGCTCAAGGATTACAGAATGGTTCGATAAATATTCAGTCAACATTCCCTGGAACAGCCGGTAATTACAATAACCTTATTGGTTGCACATCTAATTGTGGGAATAATAATACTTTTACTCCACAAACTGCCATTCCAAGTCTTATTCAATATGATATTTCAGGATTAACATTGGCTCCAGCTTGTTTAAATAACACCACCACTTATAGTACCAATATTAGCCTTAATGTAAATCCGGCTTTATCAATATCTGGCTTAGCCGGTCTTTACATTGTTTGCCCTAATGATCCCTACCCTGCCCTAACGGCAACTTTATCGGGAGGTGATAGTACATATAACTATTTTTGGAGTGGGGATTCTATCACCTCTGGCCAATTTACAAATTCAATCATCGTAGGAATTGAGGGTATGTATATTGTAGATGCCTATGACGGTACCGGATGCCAATTGAGTCAACCAGTCTATGTAGATTCACTACCTACTCCGGTCGCCAGCGCTGGACCTGATGTTACTTTTTGTTCGCCACAGAATAATATTTTGCTTAATGGAACTATTTCTTCAGAAAGTAATGCTACTTGGTCAGGTGGCCTTGGGAATTTCATTCCCAACAATAATCTTCCAGCCACTAACTATTCACCAGGAATAAGTGAGTTGACACAAGGGACTTTAACATTAACCCTAACCTCCTCCAATGCGTGCGGAAGTAATAGTGATACTATGAATGTTACGTTCTTGGCCTCGTCCCCTTTATCACTAAGTTTCAATCTTCAGGATGTCTCCTGTCAAGGCGGATCAAATGGTCAGATCAATATAAGTGTTACAGGAGGTACAGGATCATATACCTATTCATGGTCAAATGGAGCCACTACAGAAGATCTTTTGAACCTGATCGCTGGTTCGTATACGGTTACAGTAACTGATGCCAATTCAGGCTGCGTAATTTCACAAAATATTTCAATCCAAGACGGTTATGCATACAGTGTAGGTCTCTCAGTAAATAATGTCACTTGTCCTGGTGGTAACAATGGTTCGGTAACGAGTAACGTACTCGGCGGTACCTTACCATTTAACTATAGCTGGAGTAATACTGCAAATCTTCCAAATATTTCAAACTTAACCTCAGGCACTTATTCAGTAACAGTTACCGATTCCCTCGGTTGTATAGCCACTAATAGTATCGGTGTTTCGCAGCCTAATCCTATAAATGTATCAATTACTGCCACATCACCAATCATTTGTAATGGCGGAGTTACGAATGTAGTGGTTTCAGCAATCGGAGGAACAAGTCCATATAGTGGAACGGGTCTTTACAATAGTATTTCAGCAGGAATTATTAGCTACAATGTTACTGATGCTCTCGGATGTTTGGGAAATGGGAACCTAAATTTAACTCAACCTAGTCCAATTTTACTTTCGCTATCCCCACAAAACATCACTTGTTTTGGTCAAGCTAATGGCAGTATTACTGCCAATGTTACTGGTGGAGCTGGTCCCTACCAATATCTTTGGAATAACAATGCAACTACTGCAACGATTAATAATCTTTCACAAGCCATTTATAGCTTAACGTTAACAGATAGTTTAGGATGTACGAGTTCTCAGGATACAACTATCTCAGAACCTGCAGATTTAAGTGTGGTTGTTTCTAGTATCAATGCTACATGCCAAGGAGCTAACAATGGATCTGCAAGTGCAACCGTTTCGGGTGGCACAGGTGCTTTAAGCTATTTATGGTCAACTGGAGCAACAAATGCAAGTATTATTTCTTTGACGCAAGGAACATACACGCTAAGCGTAACAGATGCCAATGGATGCATTGATAGTAGCGGAACTACCCTTGTCTCAGAACCTGTAGCGTTAAGTGTGGTGCTTTCCAGTATCAATGCCGCGTGCCAAGGAGTAAACAATGGATCTGCAACTGCAACCGTTTCGGGTGGAACAGGTATTTTAAACTATTTATGGTCTAATGGAGCAACAACAGCCGGTATACTTGCTCTGGCGCAAGGAACCTATACAGTAACGGTTACTGATATCAATGGATGTACAGCCATTGACAGTGTAACGATTACTCAACCACTAGCAGCATTATCTCTGAGCGCCTCCCAAGTAAATGTACTTTGTAACGGAAACACGACAGGATCGATTAACTTAACAGTCACTGGAGGCACGAGTCCGTATACATACTCATGGTCAAATGGCTCGACAATAGAAGATCCACAAAACTTAAGCTCAGGAACTTATTCAGTAACGGTAACTGATGCTAATGGATGTACAGCCACTGACAGTGCTGCGATTACTCAACCACTAGTAGCCTTGGCTCTGAGCACCACCCAATTGAATGTGCTTTGTAATGGTAACAATACAGGATCGATTAACTTAACAGTCACTGGAGGCACGAGTCCATATACATACTCATGGTCAAATGGCTCGACAATAGAAGACCCACAAAACTTAACGTCAGGCACTTATTCAGTAACAGTTACTGATGCGAATGGATGTACAGCAACTACCAGTGCAACGATTACTCAACCCGCAGCAGTCTTAGCCCTAAGTTCGACTCAAGTGGATGTACTTTGTAATGGAAACAATACAGGATCAGTTAACTTAACAGTCACTGGAGGGACAGCAATTTACACCTATCTATGGTCTAATGGCTCGACAATAGAAGACCCACAAAACTTAACGTCTGGTACTTATTCAGTAACAGTTACAGATGCGAATGGATGTACAGCAACGACAAGTGCAACGGTTACTCAACCAGCAGTAGCCTTAGCTCTAAGTACCACCCAAGTGGATGTGCTTTGTAATGGAAATAATACAGGATCAATAAACTTAACAGTTACTGGAGGCACGGCAACTTACACTTATCTATGGTCAAATAGCTCGACAATAGAAGACCCACAAAACTTAACGTCAGGAAATTATTCAGTAACGGTAACTGATGCGAATGGATGTACAGCAACAACAAATACTACGATTACTGAACCTGTAGCAGTCTTAGCCCTAAGTTCGACTCAAGTGGATGTGCTTTGCAACGGAAACAATACAGGATCAGTAAACTTAACAGTTACCGGAGGCACAGCTACTTATACCTATTTATGGTCAAATGGATCGACAATAGAAGACCCTCAAAACCTTGTAGCAGGAACTTATTCAGTTACGGTAACTGATGCGAATGGATGTACAGCAACTACAAATGCAACGCTTACTCAACCCGCATCAGCATTGGCACTAAGCACCACCCAAGTGGATGTGCTTTGTAATGGAAACAATACAGGATCAGTAAATTTAACAGTCACTGGAAGCAATGGACCCTACACGTATCTATGGTCGAATGGTTCGACAATAGAAGACCCACAAAACTTAACATCAGGTACTTATTCAGTAACGGTTACTGATGCGAACGGATGTACAGCAACTACAAGTGCTACGATTACTCAACCTGCAGCAGCATTGGCTCTAAGTACAACCCAAGTGGATGTGCTTTGTAATGGAAACAATACAGGATCAGTAAATTTAACAGTCACTGGAGGTACTTCAACTTACACCTATTTATGGTCAAATAGCTCGACAATAGAAGATCTTCAAAACCTTGTGGCAGGAACTTATTCAGTAACGGTAACTGATGCGAATGGTTGTACAGCAACTACCAGTGCAACGATTACTCAACCAGCATCTGTATTGGCTCTGAGTTCAACTCAAGTTGATGTACTTTGTAATGGAAACAATACAGGAAGTATTGACTTAAGTGTTACAGGAGGTACTGCACCATACTCCTATTTATGGTCAAACAATTCCACTATTCAAGATCCATTGACTCTAATTGCTGGAACTTACTCAGTAACAGTAATTGATGCGAACGGATGTACAGCAACTACGAGTGCTACGATTACTCAACCAGCAGCAGTCTTATCCCTAAGTTCGACTCAAGTGGATGTGCTTTGTAATGGGAACAATACAGGATCAGTAAACTTAACAGTTACCGGAGGCACAGCTACTTATACCTATTTATGGTCAAATGGATCGACAATAGAAGACCCTCAAAACCTTGTAGCAGGAACTTATTC
>JBILCD010000122.1:0-7434 GCA_044353285.1 Crocinitomicaceae bacterium
ATAATTAATAAGGGGCCTATCGAATAAACTGCAAATTGAGGTGCTCCAATACTTGAAAATGTAATGGTCTGGAATGTAGAAAAAAGAAATATGAAAATGGCGATTATAAAAAATAATAGCCAAACATTTCTTAATAATCTTTTAATCATTTTCTTTTCTATTTTTTTCGGTTAGACAAACTAGATTCCATAAAACACGCGCACCAACGTTGGCATCCCAGTCTCCTTTTTCTCCGGGGCTAACTTCATTTAAATCAAAACCAATAATGTTTTTGCCTGCATCGATTAGAGAAAAGAGCATAAAATTTAATGCTTCTAGTTCAAATCCTCCTGCTACGGGGGTTCCTGTGTTTGGGCATAATTCCGGATTCAAACCATCAATATCAAAGGAAATATAAATATTTTTTGGTAATTGCTTTATGATATCTTTTACTTGATCTGCCCATGTCTTTCCTAGATAGTGAGCTTCTTTAAGGTCCCAATCGTAAAATGTATGAATTCTAGGATCACTTTTGGATAGTTCAAACTCATTTTCTGAGACATCTCTTACACCAACTTGTACAATTTTTGATAAATTTCCACACGTTTTTAAGGCATTAAACATGATGCTAGCGTGCGATTGTTCAAATCCTTCGTAAGCATCTCTTAAATCTGCATGTGCATCGATTTGAAGGATGCCAAAATCAGTATATTTTTCATTAAGTGCTTGAAGTAATCCAAGTGGTGTTGAATGTTCGCCACCAAGCACTGCAACAATTTTCCCTTGGTTCAGTAATTTAGTTGCACGTTCTTTTAGGTGATCTTTCAGGGCTAAATGTGCTTTATTTATATAAGAAAGTTCTTCTTTAAATTTGTCTTGTGCGCTTAATTCGCCTTCCGATTCTACTAATGCAAGGTAGTCGATACTCATCTTGCAGCATGTGTCGTTAATTTCTTCCCATTCTTTCGAAATAGGCGACATAAACACTTTCGTATCGTAGGCACGATTAAGTTTCGGGTGAAAAAAGTCAAGCTGTGTAGATGCATTTAAAATGGCCTCAGGTCCTTTGCTTGTTCCTTTCCCATAGGATGCAGTAGCGTCCCAAGGAACAGGAATTATCACGAGTGTTGCTTCCTCTTCGGTACATGGAAATCCAAAAATATTACCGTTGGCAATTCCAACGCCGTTTGGGTCAAAATTGGTCATTTGTTTGTATAAGCATTAATTGCATTTCTAACGGAACCGAACTCTCCAAGTAATTTTGCTGCATCGTCATACGGAATTGACAAGGCCTCTTGAATCATTAATGTTCCTCTATCTACAAGTTTATCATTAGTTAATTGCATGTCAACCATTTTATTACCTTTCACACGTCCTAATCGGATCATTAAACAAGTGGAAATCATGTTTAATACTAATTTTTGTGCCGTGCCGGATTTCATTCGGGTGCTACCAGTCACAAATTCAGGACCGACAATGGGTGTGATGGGAAATTGAACGCAACTTGTAAGAACAGCGTCTGGGTTGCAACAAATACCAGCCGTTAGTAAGCCAAAGTCATTTGCTTTTTCGATGGCACCAATAACATATGGTGTGCTTCCAGATGCGGCAATGCCAACGAGCGTATCCATGGGGGTAATGTTATAGGCTTTTAGGTCTTCCCATCCTTGATTTCTATCATCTTCAGCAAATTCTACAGCTTTTCTGATGGCTTTATCTCCACCCGCAATAAGACCGACTACAATTCCATGGTCAATTCCAAAGGTTGGTGGACATTCGCTTGCATCTACAATGCCTAATCGTCCACTCGTGCCAGCCCCAATGTAAAATAGTCGCCCATTATTTTTCATGCGAAGCAGGCAGGCCTCAATAAATGCCTCAATAGCAGGAATTTCTTTTTCCACGGCTAGGGCAACTAATTGATCTTCTTTGTTGATATTCGTAAGCAAATCGAGTGTTGATAGTTGCTCTAAATTAGTGTAATTTGAATCAGACTCCGTAACCCGTTTCATACTAAGTAGGCTTTAGAATCTGTTTCATTAAACTCAATTTCAATGCGGTCTTTCAATGTGGTAGAAAGTCCAAGACCAAAATAATCTGCTTTTATTGGATATCGACGGTGTGTCCGATCAACTAAAACGACTGTCTTGATGGATTTGGTGGGTTGTTCCAAGAATTTCATTAAAGCGTATTGTAAGGTTTTACCGGAATTAATCACGTCGTCCACTAAAATGATAAAACCATTCTTTAATTTACTTTCTTCAATGCTTAACTTAATTTTTTTGGACCAAGGCTCTTCTTTGTCTATTTCGATTTCAAATACTTCTACATTGATGGAAGAATTTTGCTGGATGATTTTGCTTAGTTCTTTTGCTAAGTAATAGCCATTGCCAATAATACCACCAATAAAAATATTTTTTTCCTCCGAACAATTTTCAATGATTTGATGACCTAAACGAATCGTTTTTTGTTGAATCTGTTGATGATTAAGGATCACTTGCATAACGCAGAATTGTTTGAACAAAGATACATTTTCAGAATGAATTATGTCTATGTACTTTACGATTCTATATTTTTTTAGCAAAATTCTTATTGGCTTCAGTATTCTTTAATTATTGATTACTTTCGTTTCATGTCAGCATGGAGAGATTCATATCAAATAATAAAACACGCCTCTGTTCTAAAAATATGGAATATATCCCTGCTGAAAATAAGTTATCTTCTCAGTAGAGTATTAAAAAGACCAATTATTTTTGGCTTTCCATTTACTTTAAGTATTGAACCCACTACTGCTTGTAATCTTGCCTGTCCAGAGTGCCCTAGTGGTTTGAAGCAGTTTTCGAGACCTACCGGAAAATTAGATTTAAATGTACACAAGCAAATGCTTGAACAAGTAAAAAAAACTGTTTTTTATATTAATTATTATTTTCAGGGTGAACCGTTTATTCATCCTCAATTTTTGGATTTGATACGGGAAGCAAAGCTTGCAAAAATGTATACCGCAACGTCTACGAATGCTCATTTTATTGATAAAGCCAAAGCCTTAGAGATTATTGATTCCGGTCTGGATCGATTGATTATTTCTGTGGATGGAATCACACAGACGACTTATGAGCAATACCGAGTTAATGGTAGTTTGTCAAAAGTATTGGAAGCATCTGCCTTTTTAGTGGAGGCTAAAAAGGAACGGAGGTCAGCAACTCCTTTTCTTATTTTTCAATTTTTAGCTGTCAAGCCTAATGAAGCTGAAATTCCCGCAGTTTTTACGCTGGCAAAAGAAATTGGGATTGATGAGGTTCGAATTAAAACAGCACAATTATACGATTTTAAGAATGGAAATAGTTTAATGCCCGAGCAAGAAGAATATGCACGTTATGCCAAGCAATCCGATGGCACGTTTAAATTAAAAGGTCGTCAGGGTAATCATTGCTGGAGAATGTGGTCTGGAAGTGTCTTAACGTGGGATGGAAAAGTAGTCCCGTGTTGTTTTGACAAAGACGCGTCGCACGTTCTTGGAAATGTTACAGATCAACATTTTCGAGGCATATGGAAGTCAAAAGAATATCAAAAATTTCGGTATGCGGTGCTAGTAAATCGGCAAGAAATTGATATTTGCAAAAATTGTTCTGAGGGAACAAAAGTTTGGAGTTGAGATTTTTGCTTATCCTTCCTCAGATAAAACAATAATTTTATCTAAGTCTGAAAATTGAATATATTCATCTTTCTTAGGATTAATAACTACCCCATAAGCAGCATCTTGGTTGTGAATTAATGAGTTAATTCGATATCCAATAGCCGTATCACCTCTTCTTTTGGCACTTTCAATGAGTGTATAAAAGTTTACACTTTCTTCCGTTTTAATATAATCATTTATTGGCTTTAGATAAATTTCACTTCCTTCAGAACGCATTAAATCTTCAAAAACTCTCATCAATTGTTTGTTTTCAGAAACTTGACTCATCATTAAACTAATAAGTTTATCACTGACGATAAAATCATCGGCCTTTGTAACGTTAGCTAGGTCTCGGTTTTTAATATCGAGCATTTCAGAAACGATTTTTATTTCTTTGTTCAATGTTTCTGAAATGTGACGAAGGTGTAAAAGCGTTATCATCGTTGATGCATCTGCTTCTTGTATCTCCATCTCTTCGCGGTAACAAAGAACTTGAATACTATTATAGTCTACTATATTTAAGTCTTTAATAACGCTATTGTCCGTTGTGTCTTTGTGGGTAAAATTTATGATTAAATTATTAAAGTCGTTTTTATAATTTGAAATTATCGATTCATCAATAGGGAAACTTGAAATGATATCTACGATTGAATTTTTTGCTACATAATCATTTAATTCACGCAGTAATAATCCTCCTCTTGTATTCCATCCTAGCATTAGAATTTTTTCAGGGCTTGATTCAGAATTATTTGAATGCTGAATAGCTGTATCATTAATTAAAAAATCTTTTGTTGTTGATGGAATTAAGGATTCATCATCTTCAGTAATTGCGATTACTTCGTCACCCGGCATCAAAACGTAATCCATAGGAGGATTAATTAATATAACCGAATTTGCTTTATTGTTTATTCCAATTACAGCTGAATCATTAAAGGCGACAATAACTTCCGAATAGGGTTTGGCTATCAAGTTATCTATTTGAGAAAAATAAATTTCAGCACCATCGAAGTCCATTAATTCCTGATAAACAATAGATAATCCACTTTGTCGGGAGGTTTGAATTATTATTTTGGCAATAATTTCATCTGATAAAATAATTTCTAGTTCATCACCTCCTATTAACTTACATATTTCAATATTTCTCTCATTATTTAATTCTGTTGTGATATGATATGGATCGATTCTTCTATTTGGACTTTTAGTAATAGCCAAGATTGTTTTAATGATTTGAGCATCTGATTTATTAAAGTCATCTGATAAAATAATGATGCTTTTTGAATCTTGAGGATTTACTATTTCAAGATCTTGTAAATTATTTGGGCTGCCATTTCTACAGACGATTTTTAGCTTTCCAAGATTTGGAAACGCTTCTTTTATTTCATCCTCCATTTCTACCTTATCTTTTTCCGCTAAAATTACTATTCGCGGTTTTTTCTTATTTTCATTTGCAATACTTAGCTCGGAAATAATTGTAAATATCTTAGTTGACCAACCTAATATTAAGGTGTGATTTTTTTCAATAACGAAGCTTCTGCCTTGTCTTAATTGATCTAATTTAGCTTCAATACCATTATTCAATACACCGATTAAGGTTGAGATTATGAAGATTCCACCAATCGTTACTAGAAATGCTATTATTCGAAAGGTCCATCCGGAATCGCCGCCCATTGTCCCAGGGTCCAAGGTTCTCATTAGGCTAAGCCAAGCACCTTCAATAAAATTCAATTCTTCTTCCCCCTCGGGTTTAATAGCCAGTAAGCTAATGACAGCTGCTGCAACGATGACAATTAAAAGAGAAGTAATGCCAAGCAATGAAATCATTGCAAGGGTGCCCTTGCTCATCAAGTTATCAAATTTGTATCGTAATGTACTGAGTAAATTTCTTTTTTTCATAATTAATTTGGTGTCGTTTGAGCTTAATAATCCTTTTTGTTAGGTTCTATAAAATTAGGATTGAAATCATTTTAGATTTTTGTATCAAGAGATTGCAGAAGATTATTTTTTGAAATTAAATCTTTGATGTCATTTAAAATAAGACTAATATAAGTGGATTTCTAAGTACTAATAATTACTGAGCTGCCTTATAAATGAAGTAGGTAATTAATGTATATGTTAGAATTGAAATACCAGAAACTATGATCAATATCGGAATACTAGGTTGGAAGGTATTCATTAAAAAGATGAAAATAAATCCAATAATAAAAGAAACAAAACTAAAGATTTTTATTACCGTTCCTGTTCTTGGTAATGTAAAAGATACCCCAAAACAAAAAGATAAGGTGGTTAATCCAAATAGAAAGGAAATTAATGTAATGGCAATTTTAAAGTCTTCATTTCTAATAATGGAAAGATCTATTGCGTAATAACCATAGGCTATTAAACTACTGATTAGTAAGCAGATTAAAAAGGGAACGAGATTCAGCTTCATAGTTAAGTGTTTTGAATGAATGGAGGTGGAGCTAATGCTATTAATTTTAATACTGACGCAATATTTTCAGCCATTAACCAATTTGTCATACCCGTCTTCCAGAAATAAGTGTTTTTATCTATTTTTTTCTCAAAAAATAGTCTAATCACCTCTGATTCGGAAAATGGACCCGCTTGCTTACCATCTAATATTACATAGTAGAAATTCTGCGGGTTGTTCATTTGATTCATAGAACCCGGAATTTGCATCTTATTAATTGATTCATTCATGGTATTAACCATTTGTTGAGCAATTGAAACACTCATTCCGAATTCTATTAATCTATTAATAGAAAAAAAACTTTCTTCTTCCATGTTTATATTTTTTAGCCCATCATGCAATAAATCCACCAAATTGCATCACCAATGGCAAGGTATGCCCAGTATTTAGTGGTACCAGTTCTTAAACCTTTAACCATAAAGATCAATGCAGCAAAACCAATATTGAAGGCAATAAGTGTAACAAAAAGTTTATTATCTGCATTTTCTAAGGCGCTAAAGTCAAATTTAAGAACGGCTTTCAATGCATCTTTTGCAAATATGGCAATTGGTAATATGTTTATGAAAATTAATACAAAAAACATAATAACATTAATCACAAATTTACCTGCTGTTGGTTTCTCATTACTCATATTAAAATAATTTAAATTAAATCCCTACTCTTTGGTTTTTTGGGTTCCACCTTTTTTAACGCTATATATTATTTTTTACACTCAGTTTAAATAGTTGGTGGTGGTGGAGGTGGTGGTGGAACAGCACTAAATAAAGTGGCTAATTCTTGCACATTGCCCGCTACTTCCCAGGCCGCCATTCCTGTTTTCCAAACATGGGTATTTTGACTAAGTTGTCCATTTTGCACCATTTGTTGCAATTGTTGTAAATTAAAAGGGCCAGCAGTTTGACCATTTACTGAAACACTATAAGCTATTGTTGGTGGAGGAGGTGGTGTGTTTTGTTGTTGGTTCATATTTTGTCCCATATTATTCATCATGCCTGCCATTTGATTTCCCATGGCTCCACCCATCATCATTCCGGTCATCATTCCAGCTGGATTCATTCCGCCGCCTCCGCCGCCTCCCATGTCTCCCATACTACCTAAACTGGCTGCTCCTGTTTTTAAAACATCCGTTTGCTGGTTTAAGGCATGAGCACCCATGAAATTTGTCTCCGTTTGTAATTTTTGTCCTCTTTGTGCCTCTTCTCGTTGAATTCTTAGTGTTTCGCTCATATTTGCAGCATTAATAGCCTGCATATCTGCAAGATTTTGAATGCCAATATCGGTTTGAGCGCTCGTTGTTTTTGTAGTTTGTTCCGCA
>JBILCD010000121.1:0-7434 GCA_044353285.1 Crocinitomicaceae bacterium
GTCCGTGCCACTACCATTTTTCCGTTTCGTTAATATGATGCCTAATATTCGGGAGGTTCTAACCGCGTCTTGTCCAAAAGTCTCATAAAAATCCCCGACCCTAAAAAGCAATAAAGCATCGGGGTGACGTGCTTTTATTTGATTATATTGCTTCATTAAAGGCGTTTCCGCAATTTCTTTTGTGGTTTTCATTTCGTAAAATCAAATGATTTTGTGACTTTTGTACGTTAAAATTAAGCGCATATCTTCTTATTTCAAAAGAATTGAATCACTTCTTATGAACATTAGTAATAAAAAATTAAAATTGTGGGAACTTAATCGAATTTCAGAAGAAGAATATCGATCACAATCAAAAATTCCTGTCCTTGTCATTTTAGATGATATTCGTTCCCTTAATAATATTGGTTCATTTTTTAGAACGGCGGATGCTTTTTGTGTTGAAAAAATATACCTGTGTGGAATTACCGCTTGCCCTCCGCATAAAGACATCCACAAAACAGCACTCGGAGCAACTGATGTTGTTTCGTGGGAATATTGCTCATCTATCCTTGATTTAGTTGCTGAATTAAAAATGAAAAACTGGGGAATTTACACCATAGAACAAGCTACCGAAACCCTAGAGCTTCAGAAAATAAATTCGCTTCTTCACACACAATTTGCGCTTGTTTTTGGCAATGAAGTTAATGGCGTTAAACAAGAAGTGATTGATTTATCAGATGGTGTTATTGAAATACCACAGTTTGGTACTAAACACAGTCTTAATGTTAGTGTTTGTGCAGGTGTGGTTTTGTGGGAATTTTGCAAACTGTTGCATCCTAATTTAAAAACGAATACATAAAAAACATGCGGTTCATCTTCGTTTTTTGTTTGTGTTTTTCTGGCTTTGCGCAAGAAATAAAAAACGTACAATTACTCGATAAATGGAGCGAAGACACTCTCTTAACCAACTCAAGCAATGTTCGATATAGCAGCTGTTGGGGTTTTGAATACCAAGACAGGGAATATGCTGTTATTGGCTCTACCGAAGGGTCTCATTTCTTCGAGCTTACTAGCGACAATGAACTCCGACTTATTGGATTCATAAAAGGGCGATTTAGCTCCTCGTTGGCCATCACAAGAGAATACAAATTCTATCAACATTATATTTATGCCGTTTGTGATGAAGGACCGAGCAGTTTGCAAATCATCGATGTTTCTACCTTGCCCTATTCTGTTTCATTAGTGGCCGATATTCAAAACAATCTTTTCGGAAAAACACATAATTTATTTATTGACACATCTGAAGCATTACTATACATGTGTATGGTAACTCCGATTGTAGCGGGAATCAACTTATCCATGGTGCCGCTTCGTTTATTTTCATTAGCAGACCCTATTAATCCTACCTTATTATGGCAGGGGCCTAATGACCTTCAGGAAGTGCACGACCTTTATGTTCGGGATAATATTGCAATACTTAATTGTGGGTATGATGGGATAAGGATTTATGATTTTTCAACTCCCACTGCACCCATATATTTAAACGGACTAGCTTTTTATAATCAACAAGGATATAATCATCAGGGTTGGCTTTCTCCAGATAAGAGCACCTATGTTTTTACAGATGAAACCCAAGGCCTTGCCATAAAAAAGTGCACTGTTTCTAATAATTGGACAATTTCCCCAACTCATTATTTTGGCGTCCAAGATGGCCCAGTTGCAATGACTGCTCACAATGTTCAAATTTCAAATGAATTAGCGTTTGTTTCTTATTACAATGCCGGGCTTCGTATTTATGATTTACGAATGAATCCGCCCGCAGAGGTTGGCGCCTACGACACCTATTTATTGCCAGATGCTCAAAATTTTACCATGTGGGGCGCCTGGGGAGTTTATGCCTTGTATTCAAGCAAAAGAGTCATAATTTCTGATCGGAACAATGGTCTTTTTCTTTTTGATTTTGACCGAGATTTTTTTCAAAATCAAAGTGATCCTTCCCTATTTATTGCCTACCCGAACCCTGCTTCTAAAGAGGGAAGTATTGTTATCCGATCTCCAAATGATGCGATTACAAATTTTAATTATGCTGTATTTGATACACGGGGCAAGGTAATAGAAAAGGGGTTTTCTGGCTATCAATCCTTTGTTGACTTATCATTAGATTTGGCGGCAGGCGTCTATTTTATTGATGTCTGTTACGAGAATTCTTTGTCGGAGGAGAAACGGAGCACCATAAAAATTGAAGTGCTTTAATTACTTATAAAAGTGCATTTCTTCTACATACTTAAAGACTGGCTCTGTTAAGAGATACCGAACATCCCGCCCCTCTTTTATTGCTTTTCGAATGAAGCTAGAAGACACCTTCATCACTGGCGCATCATTACAAAAAACAATCGTTGGACAAGAAGAATAATTCGTAATTATGGATTCACTTATCGACCTTACTTCTTGTTCTTCCTGAAGGGTAAGTGCCCTTGGATACACATAAATGTGGTGGTTTTTTAATAGCACCTCATGATTGAACCATTTATGTAGCGTCCTTAAATTATCTTCTCCCATTATTAACGAAAACTCATGCTCAGGGTATTGCTCAATTAAATACGCTAAGGTTTTAATAGTATAACTTGGTGTTGATAAATGAAATTCAACATCGCAGGCCGTCAGTTTTGGATTATCATAAATTGCCTCTCGCACTAATGCTAAGCGATGAAAATCGGCTAATAGAGTAGTTTTATCTTTTAAGGGATTGTGGGGAGAAACAACTAGCCAAACTTTATCCAAATCTGTATAATCAACCATGTAATTCGCTATCACAAGATGGCCCACATGGATCGGATTGAAGGTGCCAAAATAAAGTCCTATTTTCATTTTATAAAGTTTAGAACACTTATTCTTGCCTCCTCAATGGCATCAACTAAAATAATGTTTTGGATTACCATATCAAATTCGTTTGCTCTACTCAACTCTATTCTTGATTTATTAAGGCGTTGTTGTATTTTTTCTTCCGTTTCTGTTTTTCTGTTTCTTAACCGTGTTTCTAAAATAGAAATACTCGGTGGCGCAATAAATAAAGAAAGTGCATTGGTTCCAAAAAAAGATTTAAGATTGAGCCCCCCCACCACATCAACATCAAAAATAACGACCTTTCCTGCATCCCAAATTCGATGGATTTCACTTTTAAGTGTGCCATAAAATGAGTCCGAATAAACTTCTTCCCATTCTACAAATGCGTCATTCTTTATGGTTTCTTTAAACTTTTCTACACCAAGAAAATAATAATCCTCCCCATTTTTTTCCGTTGACCTTGGATCCCTACTACAGGCAGACACAGAAAAAGAAAGTTGATTAATTGTCGCTAGTAAGGCGTGCACAATAGTTGTTTTCCCGGCACCTGATGGCGCAGAAACAATAATACACTTGCCTTCTTGCTTCTTCATGTCATAAAGTATTAAGAACTTGTTCTTTTATTTTTTCTAACAAGTCCTTCATTTCAACAACTGTTTTTTGCATCTCTGCTTGATTGCACTTGGAGCCTAATGTATTTATCTCGCGTCCTATTTCTTGTGCAATAAAACCTAATTTTTTTCCACAAAGTGGCGTTTCCATTGTCTCTAAGAAATAGTCCAAGTGGTGGGTCAGGCGCATTTTTTCCTCGGAAATGTCTAATTTTTCAATATAAAAAATCATTTCCTGCTCCAAACGATTTTGATCAACTGCAGCCGTGTCCAATTCTCTCAAAGCCTTATTCATCCTTTCACGAATAGCGAATAAGCGCTCCTGTTCAAAGGGCTCAATCTCTTTTAGTAATTTACGAATTCCAGCAATATATTTTTCAAATTCAGCTTTCAATGAGTCGCCTTCCTTTTTTCGAAACTCATTGAGTTTCGATGCGCAATTGGTAACAAGGTCAAGAACCCAAATTGTTTCAGCTTCCTCTAGCTCTCCGTCTGATTGGTTTAAAACGTTTGGCATATTCATTACAATCGACAAATAATTTTGAGGAGACTCACCCCAGGATTCATTAAGACGCTTTAAAGCCTCATAATACGATGTTGCTAATGTAACGTTTAGTGCGTTTTCTGGGTGTGACCCTTGAGACTCAATATAGATGCTTACATCTATTTTACCTCGGTCTAATGCCGATGAAACAATGCTTCTTACAGCGGTTTCAAGTTCTTTGTAAGTACTGTTTAATTTAATGTTTAAGTCTAGCCCCTTGCTGTTTAAAGAACGGATTTCAACGGAAACTTTTTTTGATTGATATACCCCATTGCTTTTTCCAAAGCCCGTCATTGATGAAATCATGGTTGTTTATTTCTGTAAAAGTAAAAAAAATGATCTTTTAATGAAGAATGATGGCTTATCAATTAATCACCTCTGCTTATTTCATCCAATAGTTTTTCTGTTGCGATTTTATAATTAATGTATTCTACCCCTGTGCCAGGGCCGCTAAAGCCAGTATGAATTCTTCGAACGCTGCCTTTTTTATCGATAAAAATTGTCGTGGGGAAACTGGAAATAGTATTCAGGGAGGAAAAGATAAGCTGAGCTTCTTTTGCTCCTTTATTTCCGCCTAACACAACACGATAAGGCACTTCGCAACGCTTAACAAATCCTTTTAAACGTTTTCGTTTTTGGGTAGGACTGCCTATCTCAAAAGCGACAGCAATAAATTCAATCCCTTTGTCCTTATAGCGAGGATATAATTCCTTGAAATAATTTGTTTCATCAATGCAATTCGAACACCAAGAACCCATAATTTGAATAATTGCCGCTTTATTTTTTTTGGGTGAAAAATGATAGGGTCTTCCATTCAGTTTTAGGGCGTCAAAAGAAAACGGTTCCTGATTATTTAGGGTGGTCAAGGAATCTGAATCTCTCAAAACAGCTTGTTCATTTCGTTTCCCTGACCATAAGGTCGGCACATTTTTTCCGCTATAAAACAAGCCATTCAACTCGTTATTAGCCCCTATATTTGCAACAAATTGATAGGCGTGAGCGCCATCGAAGCCCGACAAATAAAGCGTATTGTTTTCGTCTACATTACCCGATAAAAATCCGTAATCCCCTGTTTCCGTTAAAAATGTTCCATTTAATTCATTCCCTTTTTGTTCGAAAAGACCAATAGCCGGTTGATTGCCATCAGCAAATACAAGCTCCCACCTTCCTGTGAAATCATAACTTGGCATTCCCTTAATTAAAAATCGTGTTTCATCCGATAGATAGGCTGTAAACGGAATCGAAACCGGGCTTGTCTTATTATAATTTGTCCACTCTCCGCTTAGCTGCTTGCCATTGTTATCATAACGAATACATAATTCACTATCAAAGTCAGAAAAACGGTAATAATACACCTCTTTCTTGCGTTTTTTAAGAATTAGGGGGGTGCTATTTTTTCCATTTAAGATGCAAAGTTGAGGTGCGTTTTTAGTCGTGTTTAGTGTAATTTCAAAGGGTAAATGAAGGCGGTCATTTAGACCTAATTCACCATGCCATGCACCATTAATAGGGCTTAATTTTTCTTGAGAAAACCCAGGTTTTCCTAAAAAAAAACTAATAAACAGAAAAAAAATAGTGTTTTTTGACATATAACGCTTTATTTTACGGAGTGAAACTACTGATTTTTATTGCAAGAAAATACATCTGGTGCAACCTTTTCAACATCATAAATGTCTAAACGAATAAGCCATGGATGATGCTCAATTGGTAAAGGAATGTTTGAAAGGTAATCCGAAGGCTCAAAAAACGTTGTTTGATAGATTTGCACCTAAGATGTTTGTTGTTTGTCTGCGCTATTTTAAGCAAAGAAGCCAAGCAGAGGATGCCCTTCAAGATGCCTTGATAAAAGTTTTTGTTAAACTTTCAGAGTTTAAAAACGAAGGAGTGCTGGAGGGTTGGGTTAGGCGAATTGTGGTGAATACTTGTTTGGATCATATCCGTAAGAATCTAAAATTTCAATCGGATGTTTCCATGGGAGATGTAGAATATAAAATAGAACAACAGGAATTTACTGTTGAGAACTTGATGGCGAATGATTTAATAAAATTAATACAAACGATGCCAGAAGGATACAAAGTAGTGTTTAACCTTTTTGCGATAGAAGGCTACTCGCACCAAGAAATCGCAGCAACTTTGGGTATAAGCGAAAGCACCTCAAAGTCGCAATATTTAAGAGCAAGAGCCTATTTAAAGGCTAGAATAGAGAAACGATAATACAAATGGAAAACAAAGATCAAATTAAGGAACTTTTTCAGCAGCAACTCTCCAATCATCAAGAAGCTGTGCGTCCCGAAATATGGGCTTCGGTTTCCTCGGCGATAGCCACTCCCGTTTTGGTAACTACTGGTATAAGCATTCTTTCGAAAACGTTTATTGGATTGGGCGTTGCCGCATCGGTTCTTGTCTCTGCCTATTTGTTGTATTCTTCTGATGATAAAGCAGTAAAAGTTCCCACCCAGGAAAAGAAAAAAGCGAAAGAAGTTCCATCTATTCCTAATAATAATACGCTTGTTCCAAATGAAACGAAAAAGAATACTATTCCGCTTGTCGTGTTAGAAAACAATGATTTATTAAGTGTTGAGGAGGTCGTTTATGAGATATCTACCCAAAAAATAATTCCTTTTGAATCAGTTCAACTTCCAAAAGTTCAACTTCCAAATACGGACCCTTTGCAAGATTTGGGAGAGAATGTATCTAATGACCCTGTTGAAACCAATAATGATTTTATTGTAATACCACAAGTTGAGAACACACATGAATCATCCCCTTTGCCAGAGAAGAATCAAGAGTTGGAAGTCGTTTTAACGAATGTATTTACGCCGAATGGAGATGGAACAAATGATTTCTTGTTCATACAATCGGAGGGGATGCAAGACTTTAGCGTCGTAATATTGAATCAAAACAACAAAATTATTTATCAGTCTACAGACCCGAAATTTAATTGGGATGGAAAATTAACTAATGGTGATGATGCACCAATAGGACAATATGTCTATTTTATTACCGCTAAATCCGATAGTGGTGATTTAATTAATAAGTATAGCACCTTGTTTATTCAACGTTAAACCCTTGATGTTTTGCTCTTATTTCTGACTATCTGCTAATGATATTTTTTAATAGGCGCCTTAAATAATTCAAAATCCTTATATTTGCGCTCGCTTTAAGCGAATTGCCCCGGTGGCGGAACTGGTAGACGCGCTGGATTCAAAATCCTGTACTTTAGGGTGTGCCGGTTCGATTCCGGCCCGGGGTACTAAAAAGCAGTGTGAAAAACAGAGCGAGAGCGATGTTGGGAACACTGCTTTTTTTCTTCATTCTGTTACTCTTTCTCACCCTTTTATTTCTTTCTCGCGATGTTATTTCTTTCTCGCTCTGATTTTTTTTCGTAACTTAAATAGAAATTTAATTCTATTCATTATGTTCGACTTCCAAAAACTTGAAGTTTATAAAAAAGCT
>JBILCD010000021.1:0-20039 GCA_044353285.1 Crocinitomicaceae bacterium
GCAATACAGCACAAGCAACGGTAACGGTAGTTGCTGCACCAAGTGTAAGTGCAGGAAGCAACCAAACGATTTGTTCAGGTACAGCAGTAACCTTGAGTGGTTCTGGTGCTACCACGTATGCATGGAATAACAGCGTGAACAATGCAGTTGCTTTCACACCAACATCAACGACCACTTATACGGTAACAGGAACGGATGCTAATGGTTGTAGCAATACAGCACAAGCAACGGTAACGGTAGTTGCTGCACCAAGTGTAAGTGCTGGAATCAACCAAACGATTTGTGCAGGGACAGCAGTAACCTTGAGTGGCTCTGGTGCTACCACGTATGTATGGAACAACAGCGTGAACAACGCAGTTGCTTTCACACCAACAACAACGACCACGTATACTGTAACTGGAACGGATGCCAATGGTTGTAGCAATACAGCACAAGCAACGGTAACGGTAGTTGCTGCACCAAGTGTAAGTGCAGGAAGCAACCAAACGATTTGTTCAGGTACAGCAGTAACCTTGAGTGGTTCTGGTGCTACCACGTATGCATGGAACAACAGCGTGAACAACGCAGTTGCTTTCACGCCAACGTCAACAGCAACCTATACTGTAACAGGAACGGATCCCAATGGTTGTAGCAATACAGCGCAAGCGACCGTAACGGTGAATGCAGTGCCAAGTGTAAGTGCAGGCAGCAATCAAACGGTTTGTGCAGGTACAGCAGTAACCTTGAGTGGATCTGGAGCAACAACATATGCATGGAACAACAGTGTGAACAACGCAGTTGCTTTCACTCCAACGACAACGACAACGTATACTGTAACAGGAACGGATGCCAATGGTTGTAGCAATACAGCGCAAGCAACGGTAACGGTGAATGCAGTACCAATTGTAAGTGCTGGTAACCAAACGGTTTGTGCAGGAACAGCCGTAACCTTGAGTGGATCAGGTGCAACAACGTATGTATGGAACAACGGCGTGAGTAACGCAGTTGCTTTCACACCAACAACAACAACAACCTATACTGTAATAGGAACGGCTGCCAATGGTTGTAGCAATACAGCGCAAGCTACTGTAACGGTGAATGCAGCGCCAAGTGTAAGTGCAGGTAGCAACCAAACGGTTTGTGCAGGTTCGTCAGTAACCTTGAGTGGTTCCGGTGCAACAACGTATGCATGGAACAACAGCGTAAACAACGCAGTTGCGTTTACACCAACGTCTACGAACACGTATACGGTTACTGGAACAAACACTAATGGTTGTATCAATACAGCACAAGTAACGGTAACGGTGAATGCAGCACCAAGTGTAAGTGCTGGCAGCAACCAAACGGTTTGTGCAGGTACAGCAGTAACCTTGATTGGCTCTGGTGCTACCACGTATGCATGGAACAACAGTGTTAACAATGCAGTTGCTTTCACACCAACGACAACGACAACGTATACGGTAACAGGAACGGCTGCCAATGGTTGTAGCAATACGGCACAAGTAACGGTAACGGTGAATGCAGCACCAAGTGTAAGTGCAGGCAGCAACCAAACGGTTTGTGCAGGTACAGCAGTAATCTTGATTGGCTCTGGTGCTACCACCTATGCATGGAACAACAGCGTGAGCAACGCAGTTGCTTTCACGCCGACTTCAACGACAACGTATACGGTAACAGGAACGGCTGCCAATGGCTGTAGCAATACGGCTCAAGCCACTATCATTGTTAACCCAATTCCTACTGTTAGCGGTGGTGCAGATGTAAGTATTTGTTCTGGAGAATCGGTAGTTTTATCGGGTAATGGAGCCAATACCTATTCTTGGTCAAATGGAATACAAAACGGACAGTCATTTGTACCTGCGGTAACAGGAGCTTACACGGTAACTGGTACCAATAGTTTTGGATGTATCGATTCAGACGTAGTCAATGTCTTTGTTAATTCATCGAGCACATCAAATTTAACAGAAGTAGCATGTATATCTTATGTATTGAATGGCCAAACATACACGCAAAGCGGAACCTATAGCCAAATAATTCCGAATGCTTTTGGTTGTGATTCTATGATTACCTTGAACCTCACCTTGAATTTACCACCCGCTACCCCAGTTGTCACTACTACAAGCGGCGGTGAATTATTCACCAATAGTGAGCCTAACACCTCTTATCAATGGATTTTCTGTGGTTCAGGATTGGCCATAGCCAATGAAACGGACACGATTTATGTTCCGAACCTTAACGGACAGTTTGCTGTTACAGCGATTAATTCATGTGGCTCTACAACTTCAGATTGTATTACTATAGATAATGTTGGAATAGATGGTATTCAAGTCAATTTAATTGATCTTTATCCAAATCCTACTGTTGGGTCAGTGTATGTTTCTGGAGATGTTAAAGTGGGAACCCACTATGAATTGACAGATGCACAGGGTAGAGTTATTTCCTTTGGAGATCTATTATCAGAGAAAAACATCAATTTATTTGGTCTAACAACTGGTATTTACTGGATTAAATTGGAAGGTCACAGACCACTTAAAGTGCTCAAGCAATAATTCAAATCCCGGTAAGTTCACTTATCGGGATTTTTTTATTCAATCAACAAAATAGGCTATTTTTGTAGCGATGAATCCTTCTAAAAATTATTTTCTTCAGCACTTAGGCCAAACGAATCCTTTTCCTTTTTTGATAGATGTTAAAGAAGCTAGAGGTATTTATATTTATGATGTCGATGGCAAAGAGTACATGGACCTTATCGCTGGGCTTGCTGTAAATGCTATTGGTCATTGTCATCCTAAAGTTGTTGCAGCGATTAAAAAACAGATCGATAGTCACATGCATGTAATGGTTTATGGAGAGTTTGTTCAAGCTGCACAGAATCAAATGGCGCAGCGATTGATCTCCATGTTGCCATCAAATCTACATGCAGTTTATCCTGTAAATTCTGGGACAGAAGCAAACGAGGCGGCCATTAAATTGGTAAAAAGGGCTACTCAACGAACAGAAATCGTCGCATTTAATGGGGCATATCATGGAAGTACAAATGGATCCTTAAGTATTTCCTCTAATGAAAAAAAGAAACAAGCATATCAACCTTTATTACCGGGGATAAAATTTATTGATTTAAATGATGAGGAACAATTAAATCAAATTACAAGCGCAACAGCAGGTGTTTTTTTAGAAACAATTCAAGGAGATGCGGGTGTAAGAATTCCGGACATTTCTTTTATAAAGGCGCTTAGAAATCGTTGTTCAGAGGTTGGTGCTTTGTTGGTTTTTGACGAAATACAATGCGGCCTTGGTAGAACAGGAAAAATCTTCGCATTTGAACACTACCATGTGGTGCCTGATATACTAACTTTAGGAAAGGCTCTAGGCGGTGGAATGCCCATTGGAGCCTTGGTGAGTTCAAATGAATTATTACATCATTTTGCTCATTCACCGATGTTAGGGCACATAACAACCTTTGGTGGGCATCCTGTTATTTGTGCCGCGGCAAATGCCTTTTTAGAGGTGCTAGAAAGTGAGATTGATTTACTCGAAGTAGAACGATTGGGCAAGCTATTAGAAGATATTATCGGTGCTAATGGTGAGATCATCGCTATTCGCAGAATGGGATTGCTATTTGCTTTTGATATGATTTCAGAGCAACGTGTGGAGAAAGTAGTGAATCGATGCTTGGAAAAAGGATTGATTACTTTTTGGTTTCTATCCCATCCAGCAAGTTTTCGTTTAGCACCCCCCTTAAACATTACTGAAAAAGAAATACTACGCGCGGGCTATCTTATTGTAGAGGCTATACATGAAACGAGTCGCTAGAAGAAGTTTCATGGATTATAAAATCGAACCTTATTTTCTTTGTCCTTTTGTCTTGATACAAGAATAATTCTATTGAAATAAGATTTGGGTACCGTGCATCTCGACTCCGCTCGATGCCCATTAAGTGAATCGAGCGAAGTCGAGAGACACTTATATAGAAATCACCGAAAGGCACCGAATTTTCGGTGTGGCTTAGAATTGGAGAGAATGAACGCATGCCACTTTCGAGTTTTTTTTGCTACTTTTTTTGCGGACCTTCGAGAGCCTTAGTCACCTCAAAAAAAAGTAGGGTAATTAGCAGCGATGCGCCAAGGTGCATAAAAAAGTGAAGGCTCTGAATTTCTATTTTTCCGTCGAAGTAGGACACAAACCATTAACTGTGATCGCGTCAATACTCCCACTTATCTCTAAAACTATCATAGAAGTTTAATCCAAATTTAAATTGAATGGAAGATTTATCAAATGAATTATTCTGACTAACAGCATACAATCCAATTTTAAACAATTGCTTTCTAATTCTAAATTTCCTTTCTAAACCAGCATAAAACTCAACTTGGGCAAAATTGGAGCTGGGTATAGAGATCAATCCTCCTCCAATCGTTTCTTCTAATTTCAATTTATTAATTAGCCAAATTTTATTAAGAAAATAGCCGTTGAAATGATGGATAAAATTGAATTGAATGAACGAATTAGACGTATGCAAAGCGGTGTCTAATAACTGCATCGTATTTACAGGATTTGAAAAAAATCCCAAATCAGATGGTCTAAAAAATTTATTTTCAATTAAACGTAAATCTTGCTTGTGCAGATATTGACCAGCAACAAATCGAAATGAAGAATTACCAAATGACTTTAATTTCATGGTATGTGTCGCTTGAAATTCTAAATAACTAAAATCTGCTTCTGCATCAAAAATGGTAGGGATAGCAACCTTATATTTCAAAAAGACCACTGGCCAAATCGAACCTAAAACCACTTTTTTATGTTTTCGAATCGTATATTTTTGTCGAAAGTGATACTCTAAATCCAAAGAAACCTGCATAATTTTATACGGATCAAATAATTGAGCAGGCTGAACTTGCTTAAAAATAGCCAACCATTCTGGATACTCTAAATTACCAATTGACTCTCGAAATGAATATAAAATAGACGATTTTCCATACAAACCATTAACAATTTCTCGAGAAAAAAACGCTTCAAATTTACGATTTCTTACTCTACTACTCGGTGCTAAAGCTCCTACAATATTCTGAGTTCCTGCGATAAAATCATATACATCCCCTATTTCAAATCCAATTTTAGAAAAATTCATTCGATTATAGAGGACTGAACCTGCAAAAGAACCTTTAAAATCCTTGTTATAAAATCCATAATCTATATTCGGCGCAATAGTTATAATTTTTGAATTTTTAAATTCCTTCTGAAAAGAAATACCAGGTCTATATCGAAAGCCACCTATTCCAAAAGGAGTAAATTGAGAAATTACTGGCAATATTGTGAATTCATATTTCTTAAATGAATTCACATGACTTATCCCTGAAAAAAAAATCGCGGAAAAATTGATCACGTTTCGTTTACTATCACTCATCTTCAAATATTCTTCACTTTCGTGGTACAAGATGATACTGTCTTGTTCTTTAATAAATTGTTTTTCAAAATCTTTTAAAGTAAAAGGTCTTGTTTCATTCCAATACGATGAATCCTTTTCAAAAGCATCCTCTTTATAAACAGTTGATTCTAACCAGAAATTTTTCGGAGAATCATCCACTACAAATTTGTAGTCTTGATGAGAAACTCGTATTAAACCATTTATCAAATCTTTTCCTTCTTTTAGGTTGTAAACAAATTCTCTTCGAACCGGAACTAAATGCTCTCCTACTTTTTTGTAATCGCAGATGATGTGAATATCTTTAAAATAATTAAGTACTTTTTTATTCACTTGGAGTTCATAAGATACCAATTCCCAGCTCCCTTCTCGAATAAATAAGGTTCCTGAAAACAACGCCTCGTAATCAAACTTAGGCTTTACGGTAACCTCATTGATCATTGTTCCTGTGGAGTCCACAAAAGTACTCTCTAAATAATAGCTGTAATACATAAATGCATTGTCAGCCATTGGAGAGACCAAAGGATTTTGTGTTAACTTGTTTGACGAGATTGAATTATCAAAAAGAGAAAAATGAGCATCCTTAATTCCATTAATAAATAGATACGGATTCGCAGACAAACTTTGTTCTTCTGCTATACTCTGATCCGAATTTCCAAAATCAAAACTAACCCCTACTTGTGATGTATTATTAGTCATTGCTGATGAACGATCCGCCAAATCGTTGTAAGCATAAAATTCATCTTTAAATTTTCCGATGCGCTTGTAAGAGGTTTTTGCTTTCCATTCAATGATGTTTAACTTATCTTTTCCGATGATTGAATCCCTTTCAAGACTATCTAATTTCGCCTTTTCAAGCGTGGAAAAGCAATATGTTTCGCATTCGTACTCAGCCAACAAATCTTGAAAATAAGACCTTTTCTTAATAACGTCCTTCATTAACTCCTTTCCTTTGTCTTTTTTACTTTGAGCAAAAACAGTTATCTCATCAAAATCTAGCGTGTTCTCTATCATAACAACCACTAAACTATTAGCCCGATCGCCAATTTCAACTGTATCTGTTTTGGTTTCATAACCCATTAATGAAAAGACCATAACATGCTTACCCTTCTTCAGTTCTAATTGAAAATTTCCTGAAGCATTAGCAACTGTTCCATATGATTCATTCAATAGAAACACTTTTGCAAAGGGTATTTCAACGGAATCCTTATCCATTATTTTACCTGTCAAAACTTGGGAAAAAGAAATGAAACTTGCTAAAACAAAGAGAATACAGAAAATAATTTTATGCATATAATTTTAATCTTATTGTTTTTTTTTTTTTTTTTCTTCGCGGTGGAGTGGGTTATGGTCTCCACTTTTTATTTGTAAATGTAATTGCTTTTAATTAAAATGCATATATTCTTCAACTTGCCAATAACGAGTCGCTAGAAGAAGTTTCATCTATAATAAAGTTTTTGATACTTAAATAAAAAGGAAAAGGGTTACCTTTGTCCCTCTATAATTCACATGAAAGTAACAGATCACATTAAAGAAGCGAAAGATACCTTGTTCTCTTTCGAGATTTTGCCTCCTTTAAAAGGTAAAAGCATTCAATCCATTTACGATGGAATAGATCCTTTGATGGAATTTCAACCTAAATTCGTCAATGTAACGTATCATAGAGAAGAGTTTATTTATAAGGAACGCGAAAATGGACTTTTGGAAAAAATAGCCATTCGTAAACGTCCAGGAACGGTAGGAATTTGTGCTGCAATAATGAATAAATACAATGTTGATGCGATACCACACCTCATTTGCGGTGGCTTTAGCAAGGAAGATACCGAAAATGCCCTAATTGATTTACAATTTTTGGGTATTGATAATGTATTGGCTTTGCGTGGAGATGCCTATAAAACAGAAGCTAATTTTCGCCCTCATCCCGACGGTCACCAATATGCGGTTAAGCTCGTTGAGCAAATCACTGAAATGAATAAAGGAAATTACATGATGGACGATGTGCAACTAGAACCAACGAATTTTTGCATCGGTACAGCAGCATATCCTGAAAAACACTTCGAAGCAATGAATTTAGCGACTGATTTAATGCATTTAAAGCAAAAAGTAGACGCGGGCGCCGAATATATCGTTACGCAGATGTTCTTTGATAATAAAAAATATTTTTCTTTTGTTGAAGCATGTCGAAATATGGGCATAGTGGTTCCTATCATTCCGGGACTTAAGCCACTAAAAACCTTAAATCACATTTCTTTTATTCCAAAATTCTTTCACATTGATTATCCAATTGAGCTTTCTTCGGAGTTGCTAAAATGTAAGGATAATAAAGCGGTTGAAAAGTTGGGGATTGAATGGGGAATCCACCAGTCTAAAGAATTAAAAAACGCTGGAGCTCCTTGTATTCACTATTACACCATGTCTAATTCTTCCTCAGTAAAAGCTATTGCCTCTGAAGTTTTCTAATTAATGACTATGAAAAAATTCCTTTTTATCGGATGTTTATTTTTGTCTTTGTTCCAATCGTATGCGCAAGGGATTAAGTTAACAAATGCCTTGATTATTGGTCAGTTTGATAAGCAGGAAGATCGTTTCGCAATTGAAGTTAATGTGACCGATTTATTTACTTCGCTTGGAATTAAAGCCATTCCTTCCATTAATATTTTAAAGCAGGGTGCCGATCCACTAATTCTAGCTTCGGATACAATGATAAATGCTTTGAAATTAAAAGGAATAGACACCTATGTGTTGATTTATGTTAAAGGATATGATCGAAAATTTAAAGGTTCGAATTCAGAATTGTTGTTGGAAGAGGGATTGAAACAATCTAGCATTTATAGTCTATTTAAAGACGACATTACCTCCATAACATTTGAATTCAGTGTTTTCAAAGGCGGGAAACGCGTTTATGCAAATGTTTTTAAAGTTGGTAATATCTCGAACCGAGATGATGTGATTAAGCGCTTTAGAAAAAAAGCACCAAAGTTTATTACGACGAATTTCGTATCGAAGTAAGTTAATTGTTCATCCTAAAACTCTTTTCTTTTTCCTTGTCGCTTGGATCACCATAAACCCCGCATTTTGGTGGTCTCTCGAATAATTTAATGAATTTTATTTGCCCATGTATAGGCCAATAAGTCGACGAGAACCAATTCATACGTCCGTTAATTCCATTGTAATCTCGAATGCCAATTAGGGGAAGAGTAATATTTGGAACCATCATCCAAGCGCGATTAAAGCGAATTCCTACACCAATTGAATAATGAAATTGAATTTGAAACTTGCGATGAAAGTCAAATGGCTGAAGGTTTATGCCATTTTGGTAGGTTTCATCGCTACGCATGATGTTGTAATCGAAATTAAATCCTATGGCATTATCAATAAAATATTTTCTCGCGACATCTATTTTTTTCTTTCCAACATAGAGTAGGGTATGTGCTGAAAATCGGCCATAAATAAACCCATTGGAAAACGTTCCACTACTTTCCGTACTCGATGTAACCACCCCTAATGCATTGGTATTGTCAAGATTGGTGGTCTCTGCGCCACGGTATTGCTTGTAACCGATTCCCCAATCCGTGTAATCTAATAAGCGTGATTTTTTTAAAAATTTTATAGGAACTAAGCCTTTCCATGCGGGGAAATTTACCAAGCCTATTTCAGCAAAAAAACCAAGTTTTCCCGCAGGATCTATGGTATATAAACCCCGCTGTCCGCTGTTGTCGGTAAGGATAAATGGTTCGCTTGTTTTTGGTGTTATTTGATACGTAGCGCCAAAATTAAATTGAATGCCGTCATTGGTAACAATGCGATAGGCATCACCTTCTCGAACTCCTTTTTTAAAACCGCCTTGCGCTAATCCAATGATGGGACAAAAAAGGAGGATAAACAGTAATTTTTTCATACGATAAAATTGAATTGTTTACTTTTTTCAGCTAATACTTCCATTATTTCAGGGCTGTCCCAATCGTTTTCAATGCCAGGAATAGCCATGATTTCATCCATAATTCCATTTTGAATATTCCCTTGCTCATACGCAACGCTATACCTAATATTGCTGAAGGTAACTTGCGAATACAACGGCATCCATTGTTTTGGATACAAGGCACTAAATTTCGCTTCAATTTTTTTACGCAAAATAAATGATGGATCACCAACGAAATCGCGCATAACAAAATAATTATCTAAGGATAAATCTTGCAAGGCATCGCCATCTGCTTTTCTTGTTCTGCTGTATTCCTCAAATACTTCCGGCCAATTTTCATTGTGTTTTTGCATTAATCCCCAAAGTACAGAACAATCTTCAAATCCGGCATTCATTCCTTGTCCATAAAAAGGTACGGTGGCATGTGCCGCATCGCCCATCAAGGCTACTTTCCCTTTGTGCCAAGGTTGACAACGAATAATCGCTAAGTTGGATAGGGGATGGTCTTCCCATGCATCAGCAATGTTCGGCATCATGGTATAAAAATCGGGAAATACCTCCAAGAAAAAAGCATTCACCGCTTCCCGCGAATTGAGTTTATCAAAAGCATATTTATCTCCTTCGTGAGGCATAAAAAGCGTACACGTAAACGATCCATCTTCGTTGGCCAATGCAATCAACATAAAACGTCCTCGTGGCCAAATATGAAGCGCATTTTTATCCATTCTATAGTTACCGTTTTCATCAGCAGGTAATAAAATTTCTCGATACCCATCTGCAATAAAATTCTGACTGTAGGTAAAGCGCTGCATTTTTTGCATGGAATTGTAGCGAACATTTGAAAAAGCACCATCTGCGGCAAATACTACATCGGATTGGACGCTGAATGATTCGTTTGTTTTATTATTGGTCAAATAGACAATGCCCTTTTCTAAATCTACTTTTTCACAGGTGTGTTGATAATGTATGGTAGCACCGCCATGCTTTTCAGCCACATCCATCATCGTAGCGTTTACCTTTCCTCTCGATACGGAAAAGATCGCTTCTCCGTCCTTACCATATTGCTGATAATTTAGATTGCCTTCGAGGTCGTGCATCACTCTTCCATACATTGGAATCGCGATTTTCCGAACCTCGTCCCCAACTCCTACCGCATCAAGCGCTGTCCACCCGCGAACGGATAAGGCAAGATTAATGGATTTTCCAGCACTAATTTCAGCTAAACGGATGTCCGATCTTCGCTCGTAAATCGTTACTTTATATCCTGCTTTAGCAAGGTATACCGCCCATAGCGATCCTACTAATCCTGCTCCAATTATGACTGCGCTTTTTTCGTTTTCCATTTTACTTTTGAAATAAGTTTTTACACTTCTTCAACACAAAATTAAGCGCTTTGTTCTTTTATAAGTCGATTGCTGCAGACAGTTATTCACACTAGTTCGTTTGTTTTCTTTTTCTGCTGGTTTATTCGCTTAGTTTTTGAAATTATCATTATCAGTTCAGTAGCAAAAACCATAAAATATTTTACTGGTAAGATTGCGAATACTCAAAAAACAATTACGATTTGAATAGGTTTCTATCGTCTCCTATTATTCTGATAAAGCGCATCGAATTGAACTACGGGAACCGTGCATCTCGACTACGCTCGATGCCCTTTAAGTGAATCGAGCGTAGTCGAGAGACACTTATATAGAAATCACCGAAACACCGAAGTTTCGGTGGTGTCAAGAGTGGAGTGCATTGAAGAATAATCAGCGACTTGATTTTTTCGTTCTTTTGTACTTGTGCTGAGCTTGCCGTAGTATCAAGACAAAAGGACAAAGAAAATAAGGTCCGATTTTTTATCGGACAGGAGTGTTTCTTTTCTAAAATTGAACTTTATTTATCCCATTTAACTTTTTTGACTAGAATTTTTAGTGTCTTTTATGACACAAAATCCTTCGTTTAGCGCTTACGCAAAACAATTTGTACTTTTGTTTCTAATTTTTAGGTATGTCTGTTCATAAAAATGTAAAAAAGGTTACCACGCATACGCTTCACGAGATGAAAGCAAATGGGGAACGAATTTCTATGCTGACCGGCTATGATTTTTCCATGGCTCGAATTTTAGATGAAGCGGGAATTGATGTTATCTTAGTTGGGGATTCTGCTTCGAATGTGATGGCAGGTCACGAAACGACGCTTCCCATTACACTTGATCAAATGATTTACCACGGCGCAGCAGTTGTAAGAGCGGTAAGTCGTGCACTGGTAGTGGTTGATTTGCCTTTTGGTAGTTATCAAGGAAATTCTAAAGAAGCGCTTTCAAGTTCGATTCGAATTATGAAAGAAACAGGCGCTCACGCTGTCAAAATGGAAGGCGGTCAAGAGATTCTTGAATCGATTCAACGAATACTTACGGCTGGTATTCCAGTTATGGGACACCTTGGACTTACGCCTCAATCGATTTATAAGTTTGGAACCTATGTCGTAAGGGCAAAAGAGGAGGAAGAAGCGAATCGACTAATTGAAGATGCCTTGGAATTAGAAAAAGCAGGTTGTTTTGCCATTGTTCTTGAAAAAATACCCGCGGTACTTGCCGAAAAAGTAGCAAAAATGTTGCAGATTCCTATTATCGGAATTGGTGCTGGATCGGGTGTCGATGGTCAAGTTTTAGTGGCGCATGACATGTTGGGAATTAACAACGAGTTTAATCCACGCTTTGTTCGGAAATACAATGACCTTCACAATCAAATGTTAAAGGCGTTTAGCGCCTATATTTTGGATGTGCAATCGGGTGATTTTCCGAATGAAAAGGAACAGTATTAATACTGCAATGAAATTAATTTTCCTTCTTTGTCTTTCTGCCTTGTTTGCGTGTTCCTCTGAAAATAAAAATACAGTTGAACCCAAAAGTAAGCTGGCTTATTCACGTTGGCTTTCCATTACAGAGTCTGAGAAGGGGGTTTTAATTAGCATCACTAATCCAGATAAGATTACAGAAAAATTCGAGTATTTTATTGGGGAAAATGGCCCAGCCTCAACAACTCCTATTTCGATTAAGCATAATGGGCTTGCGGTTCTTTCCTCCACGCATGTCGGCATGTTGGGTCTGCTTGATGAAATTAATGCAATTTCAGCTGTCGCGGATAAAAAATTCTGTTACAATAAAGAACTTAATGATCGAATTAATAATGGGAAGGTAGTTTCCTTGGGACAAGAAACAGATTTTTCGGCCGAAATGTTATTAAATTCAAATTCGAAATTAGTGGTATATAGCGCTTTCTCAGGAAAATTAGCGATCGATAATAAGTTGAAAAAGCTAGGTATTATAACCATTCCAAATTTTGATTGGAGAGAAACACATCCCTTAGGAAAAGCGCAATGGTTATTGCTTTTTGGGTATTTAACGGGCAAACAAGACTTGGCTAAAAAGGAATTCGCAGCCATCGTAAAAAGGTACAATGAGGTGAAAAGTCAATCGAAGAAATCGAATGTACAAACCTTAGTGGGCAATTTAGCAGGTGATTTTTGGTATGCTCCGGCAGGCGGAAGTTACAATGCCACTTTGTTAAATGATGCGGGGGTAAATTATATCTTCAAGAACAGTAAAGGTACAGGAAGTTTGTCTTTGACCTTGGAATCTGTATTTAGTAACTTGGATTCAGTTAGTTTATGGCTTAATCCTGGATTTATGAGTAAAGAGTTACTGCTTGCGAATAATCCAAAAGCAGCTCATTTTCCGCTGTATTCCAAGGGTGAAATTTATTGTTATGCCTATGATATGAATCGTTTTTGGGAGATGAGTGCGGTACAACCGGATCTTGTGCTAAGCGATCTTCAACAAATTATTGATAAATTTAATTCAAACAAAAAACTACATTTTTACAAGAGGGTGGAATAACTATGAAATATCGCATTCATTTCTTTTTGTTATTTGCAGCGTTCGCCTTGGTGCTTATCTCGGTATTGCATCTGTTTGTGGGGCAAATCCCCTTGTCTTTTGCTGATTTCTCCGCAGCCTTCTTTAAAAATTCGCCCCTGTCTACGAATGAACTATTAATGAGGGAATTCAGAATCCCGAGATTGATCATGGCGATTGTTGGGGGAGGGGGCTTGGCCTTAGCGGGCATGTTAATGCAAACCTTGTTCAACAATCCCTTAGCCGGTCCATATGTGCTTGGAATTAATTCGGGCTCAAGTTTGTTGGTTGCGCTATCTACTTTAACAGGATTTACTTTTTTAGGATCTCAGCTAAATATCGTCTTTGCGGCAATCGTTGGTGCTTTCATTTTTGGGATGATTATTTTACTCTTTTCGCTGTCTGTTAAATCCCATATTTCCTTGCTTCTTATTGGTTTAATGCTTGGTAGTTTTACGTTTGCTATAGTATCTATTTTAGAACTTAGTGCCGCTGCTGAGCAGTTCAAGTCTTTTGCTGTGTGGGGAATGGGATCCTTACAACAAGTAGAAATGTCCCAAGTCCCATTGATCTTACTCTTCTTTTTTGGAAGTGTACTTAGCTCGTTCTTATTGATAAAACCACTTAATATGTTAGTTTTAGGGGAAGATTCAGCTGTTATGCTTGGTTTGTCTTTGCGCAAGACTAGAATTCTGATTATTTCTGTGACCGCCCTTTTTACGGGATTGATTACCGCTTATTGTGGCCCTATTGCTTTTGTTGGACTAGCAGTTCCCAATATCACTAAGTTATTGTTCCGAACGCAACAACATGCCTGGTTGATTGGTGGGAATTTAATTATTGGCGCCTTATTTCTGGTCTCTTGTGACGTGCTGATTCAATACCTAGAAGAAACGGTTCATCTTCCATTAAATGCATTAACATCGATTATTGGTGCTCCATTTGTGATCTTTATTTTGATAAAAAAAGTAAGATGATTTGCTTTAAAAACACGCATGTTGGCTATAAAACCAGTTTATTTGAAATAAATGACGTGTGTTTATATACGGGTAAAATGTATTTGTTAGCGGGAAAAAATGGGACGGGAAAAACGACCTTGTTAAAGTCACTTGTTCGCTCGGTTCCTTTGCATAGCGGACGAATTGAGCTAAATGGTAAAAACCTACATCAGCTTGAAAAAAGAATGCTCCCTCAACTCGTCGCCTTTGTGGAAAGTCGCTTCAATGGCATTCCATTCCTCACCTTAAAAGACTATATTTCATTAGGAAGATCGCCACACACTAATGCTTTTGGTCGCTTAAAAGAAAGCGATATCCAGAAAACGTTGGAAGTAATGACGCTACTTAACATTACTGATTATCAAGATAAATTTACGGATGAATTAAGCGATGGAATTCGTCAGTTAGGAGCAATCGCTCGCGCATTGGTGCAGGAAGCACCGGTATTATTGTTAGATGAACCGACTGCTTTTTTGGATTTTGAAAACAAGGACTTGTTAATGAAAACCTTAAAAGAAATTGCTGTTTCCCAAAACAAATGCATCATCTGTTCTTCACATGATCTCGATTTAAGCATCGAATTAGCTTTGCCAACTTTAGCGGTGTCTTCCAAAGAAAATAAACTTGTCTTAGTGGATTCTCCTCAAAACAAAAAGGAAATTATCGGGCTTATTTGCTAAGTTAATCAACGGAAAATTTCTTGGTTGTGTAGCGCCCATTTTCATAAATCTTGAGTAGGTAAGAGCCTTTCAATAAATTCGAGCAATCAATTTTTAATTGATTTGAATTCACAGCTTCTTTCGTCAATGTCCTACCTGAAATGTCTAAAATTTCAAAGTGCCCGAGGAGCTGTTTTTGAAATTCTACATGTAACATGTCATTCGTTGGGTTAGGATAAAGACTAAAGTTTAGCTGCGCTTCGTCGACACTCCCTTGCAGGGTTATAAAATTACTGGTGTCGCATCCATTTGCGGACATAACAGAAACGGTAAAGGTCCCACCGAAATCCATTGGAATCAAAATGGTATCATTTGTTTCTCCAACCATTATTTGTCCGTTGACATACCATTGGTAATAATCACCAGGCGTTGGGGTGCTCATCATTTGAGAATTGTCAAAATTAATAAGTGCATTGATGCCCGGTTGGGCGCAAGTTGTTTGATTAACCGTTCCGGCCGTATTAGTTAAACTCGCCTGAAAATCTGCTAAGGCATAACAATCGGTGTTCAATACATAATTCAACCAAGGATCTAAAATTTCAAAGGTTTTTTGCTGTTGTTGAGCACGTGTTATTGAAATTCCTTGCGAAGAGGTGCTTTCTCCAAAGTCGCAATTGAAATTCGAATTGGCGAAATAACAATGAGCCCCACCTGTAATGCTCACGTACGATTTACACGATGACGCCAATCCTTGGTACATGGGAAGGTGATTGTCGATTGGGGGTGTTACGCCATCATTACTTCCTGAAAAAATAAGTGCAGGAACATTGATGTTTCCACACACCGAAACCGCTGAAGGATTCGTTTCTGCAGGAGCGAGTCCCACAATTCCGGCAATCGAAGTATTGTTTTCAGCGGCTAGCATGGTGGCACCTCCTCCCATGGAGTGGCCCATAATTACGACTTTCTGCTTTACTTTTCCATTAAAAGGAGAACCAGCAGCTCCATTCAAGGCCAACATTTTTGTAGCAACCAAGGCCAAATCATCTCCGAAATCCCCATGACTTGGAGCTGGAATTAAACTTCCTTCGGTACGCACAAACGCTAAGATATATCCTTGAGGGGCCAAGTGTTGCCAAATGTTAGCGTAGGCATCCCATCCCATCGCGAAACCATGTCCAAATACAATGACAGGAAAATTGGGAAAGGTGGCAACTGCGGTGTTCTCTCCAGCGGTATAACTGGGATAATAAATTTCCGTTTGAATTTGTCGGCCAGGCCCACCACCCGAGCCAAATCCCCCACTGCGAGAAGGATCATTGAAGGTAATGGTGCTATGCCCGATTTGATATTGAGAATAACAATAAAGTTGAATTAGGGTGGCAGCTATAACAAAAATAGACTTCATAATGAATTTCTTTTGTATTTCAAAAGTAGTTATTATTAGTTACTCCCCCAAATCCCTTTGTCCAAGCTCCTAAACTGGATCGCTTCTGCGATGTGAGCAGGTTAATTGTAGTACTAAAACAATAATTTATTGAACTCAAAGAAATAAAAGATTGATTACACATAAAGGGCGCAGTTTATTGGATGCCCTTTTTTTATTCGTTTTTTTATATCTTCATCTTAAATCTAAAAATAAATAATATGGAAAATTTAAAAATATCAAGAATTAAAGCAGCAGGTAAAAATATCGCCAATATTGGTTACCTAACATTAGTTTCAATTGGTTTGTCATTAATTATGTATTTTCATATAAGTAATTTGAAATTGGAACAGGTTGGTGATATTTATATTGGTTATGGATTTTTATACTTTATCATATCATTATTTTTATTGGTAAATGTATTCTCCGCGGGAAAAAATTTAATCAATTGTGCTATTGAAACTATTGATAATTACGAAGGAGAATGGAAGTATGGTAAGCAGCACGGACAAGGAACCGTTACTTATGCTGATGGAAATAAATACGTAGGAGAATGGAAAGATGGTAAGAAGCACGGACAAGGAACTTATACTTTTTCTGATGGTAGAATTGAAAAAGGTTTGTGGGAAAATGGTAAATACCTTGGAGAATAAATAAACTAAATACAGCCATAATGGCTAAATACTAAACTACCATAGTATCAAGTTATCCTCCCACATTAATTACTCCCCCAATTCCCTTTATCCAAGCTTCTAAACTAGATCGCTTCGGCGATGTGAGGAGGTTAATTGTAGTATTAAAACAAGAATTTATTGAACTCAAAGAAATAAAAGGTTGATTATATAAAGGGCACTGTTTATTGGATGCCCTTTTTTTATTCGTTATCTTTTTTTCTATATTTTTTAATTATTGCTACTACACATACGATAAAAAGGCAAAGAGCAACCCCTATCACAAAATAACTAACTACTGAATTAGACATACTTTCTTTTAGTTAACTATTAATAATCTTTCTTTTCGTAAACTTAATCATTTTTCCTAAAATCGAAACTATTTAGAGCGCTTATCATTATTGGAGGCCCTTTTTTATTCCTTTTTCTTATCTTTTAGTTCTTTCAAAATTTCCCCAGAAAAGACGGCATACCAGGTACGATACAAACTTCTTTTCCGTATAAATTATAATTTGTATTTAGCATAAACTAAAGTAACATTAGCCATAATATAAAAAGATTCTTTTGTTACTGGGTGCACCCAATTAAAATCATAATAAATACAAATTGCATCCCATTTCGGATTCATAATATCTGACCAATGTGCGTCAGAAGTATTATACCCCATTCCTGGCGTAAAAAATTGATCAACTAACTCTTTATAAGTAACTGCGGGACAATCTTCATTTAATTGACTAGGAAACTGAAATCCTTGGTTAATCAATCCTTCATTAATTGTTTGAAATTTGTTTTGATCAAGTAACTCATGCCGGCCTTGTAATGTCAACTCAGTGAAATTTGGAATATCCTTATGTTCATAATGGCTTTGCTCACCTGCCAATCGTTGATATAAAGCATGGTGATATGCTGCAGGACGAATACCCAAATCATATTGTAATGCTTTCGACCCAATCTTTTGTCGATAATAATTAAATCGATCAATAATAAATCGTTCTAATGTAACCCTTTCTAAACTATCAAATTTTGATAAAATAGTTGTTTCTTTTTTTCCATTGTATGTATTAGTATTTTTAATATCATATATAATGACATCTGATATTGATCCGGAACACCCGGCATAATGTTTTTGCGAGTTTGCATTAAAGATTATAATGCTAAAAACTAATAAATTTAATAACTTCTTCATGGCTTAATTTTTAAATATATTATAAAGTAGTTTTTCGTTTTGCTCACATTTAACCTTACTTTTTTATTTAATATCGGGAGCTTTTATTGGAAATACTAACTTATCCCTTACTAATTACTTCATGCTAAGCAAAAGGCAAAGTTGAAAAGCACTTAATGTTACCTTAATAAACGAGTAATTTCATAGGTCAGACCAAAATGAGTGATTAAGGATGCAACTACGAAAATCTCAAGATAGAGAAACACGAGATAAATAAGTATGCATCTCCAGAGGAAATTATTTATTTTAATGAAAGCAAGTGTTTTTTTTAGATTACTCATATTCCAAATATGGTTAATAACAGCAAATTAAACATTAGTTACTCCCCCAATTTCCTTTATCCAAGCTTCTAAACTGGATCGCTTCGGCGATGTGAGCTACTTGAATTTTTTCATTTTCGTCGAGATCGGCAATGGTCCTTGCCACTTTTAAGATGCGTTCGAAGGCTCGTGCTGATAAGCCCATTTTTTGCATCGCTTGCTTAATCATTAGGTGTCCTTGCTCATCTGCCTTACAATGCAATTCAAATTCTGCTTGTGTCATTTGTGCGTTGCAATGGGTTTCGGTCGTTTCTAGGTAACGTTTTTCTTGAATACCCCGCGCTTTTATCACCCTGGTTCGTATCGATGCGCTATTTTCATTTGGAATGGTAGATGTTAATTCATCGTAGCTAACGGGCGTCACTTCCACGTGTAAATCGATACGGTCTAATAAGGGTCCGGATATTTTGTTAAGGTAGCGCTGCACCACGCCGGGTCCGCAAACGCACTCTTTTTCTGGGTGGTTAAAGTAGCCACACGGACAAGGATTCATGGCAGCAATTAGCATAAAGCTTGCTGGAAAATCGACTGTGAATTTCGCACGGGAAATCGTGATGAATCGGTCTTCCAATGGCTGTCTCAAAACTTCTAGCACGCCTCTTTTGTATTCGGGTAATTCGTCTAAAAATAATACGCCGTTGTGCGCCAATGAAATCTCACCTGGTTGTGGATACGTTCCTCCTCCAACTAACGCGATGTCTGATATGGTGTGATGAGGTTTTCGGAAGGGGCGTTGGGTAAGCAATCCCCTGTTTATTTTTACTTTGCCTGCCACGCTATGAATTTTGGTCGTTTCTAATGCTTCTTCCATCGACATGGGTGGTAAAATGGTTGATAATCGTTTGGCAAGCATCGATTTTCCTGCGCCTGGGGGGCCAATCAAAATCACATTGTGTCCACCTGCTGCGGCAATTTCAAAGGCACGCTTAATGCTAAATTGCCCTTTAACGTCCTTAAAATCAACATCGGAAATCTTTTGCTGCTCATAAAATGTATCGGCTAGATTAAACTTGCTTGGACTAAGTGTGCCTTTTCCATTTAAAAATGAAACAACTTCTTCTATATTCTTTGCGCCTAGCACATCAAGACCAAGCACAACGCTTGCTTCTTTGCAATTTTCTAATGGAATAATGATTCCCTTGTAGCCTTCTTTTTTTGCTTGTAAAGCGATTGGTAAAATTCCTTTGGTTACTTGTATGGATCCGTCTAAAGAGAGTTCACCAATCAGAATGTAATCCTTGAGGAGAGTTGTTTCTACTTGTTCGCTCACGGCTAAAATCCCAATAGCAATTGGAAGGTCATAAACGGAGCCCTCTTTTCTAATATCTGCTGGCGCAAGATTAACGGTAATTTCTTTTCCTGGAAATTTATAGTTGTTGTTTTTGAACGAGGCACGAATCCGTTGTTGACTTTCTTTTACCGAATTATCGGGAAGTCCGACCATGAAAAAGTTGATTCCAATGCCCAAATTCACTTCGATGGTTATGGTGGTAGCAGTAATTCCAAAAACACTGCTTGTATA
>JBILCD010000123.1:0-7255 GCA_044353285.1 Crocinitomicaceae bacterium
TGCAGTACCTTCATCAGCGAATAGTTCAGATGTAAATGATGTGTCCTATTTAAGTGCTGGAGTTCACCCGGTAACGCTTTATGGGAGTTTTGATAATTGTATTGATTCTGTTCAACAACAAGTTTATGTTTACTTTGAGCCCAGTATTAACTTTGTTTTCTTAAATAGTTTACAATGTGCCCCATCAATTGCGAGCTTTGTCAATACGAGTGTAGTTGACGGTAGTGCAAGCTATTCTTGGGATTTTGGAGATGGAGGAACCTCTACGGCTTTAAATCCGAGCCATGTCTATTATCAGGTTGGAAACTATAGTGTTGGCTTAACCTTAATTACCTTGGAGGGTTGTATCGATACCTTATATATGCTACAACAGGATATTGTAACCGTGAACCCATCTCCTATTGCAGGATTTAGCGTTAATCCCGACGAAGTAGATGTGTGTGATAACACCGTCAATTTTACAGATGAGTCGAGTGGCGCTTCCAATTATCTTTACTACTTCGATCACAATGGCTTTATGTCTAATCAAGCCAGTTTTTCACATGATTATATTGTTGCCGGAACAGATAACCCCGTTCAAATCGTGTCTAATGTTTTTGGGTGTAAAGATTCGGCCATTTGTACTGTAAAGGTTAGCCCTTTTACCCTTTACATTCCTAACACTTTTATCCCAGATGAAGATGGAAAAAATGATGTGTTCAAACCCGTGACCGATTTTGAAATTATCGAATGGGAGTTCTGTGTGTATAATCGTTGGGGGCAGCTCGTTTTTATTACCGACAACAAAGATTTGGGATGGGATGGTAAATACCGAGGGGCGATTAGTCCTGATGGTGTTTATGCTTACGTATTAAAATACAAACCCTGTAATATTCCCAGCGCATGGCAAATCATAACAGGATCTGTCAACCTTCTCAAGTAATTATCACTTTCGCAGCACAAAATTTTGCCCTAAATAAACCTTCCGTACTTGTTCGTCAGCGGCAAGTTCTTCTGCTGTTCCTGATTTCAATATTTTCCCTTCAAAAAGCAAATAGGCTCGATCAGTAATTGACAAGGTTTCCTGAACATTATGATCCGTAATTAAAACGCCGATATTACGGTTTCTTAATTCGGAAATTATACTTTGAATATCTTCAACCGCAATAGGATCTACCCCGGCGAAAGGTTCATCAAGGAGAATAAATTTTGGGTCTGTGGCTAGTGCACGAGCAATTTCCGTTCTTCTTTTTTCCCCTCCAGACAATCGGTCACCGAGGTTTTTTCGAATAGCTACAAGACCAAACTCCTCTAATAATTTTTCTAATTTTTGTTTCCTTTGGGTTGAGCTTAGCGGAGTCATTTCAAGAATGGCCATAATATTATCTTCTACACTTAACTTTCTAAACACAGAAACCTCTTGTGGAAGGTAACCAATTCCGAGTTGGGCCCTTTTATACATTGGTAATTTTGTTATTTCAAGTTCATCAAGAAAAACGTGTCCTTGATCAGGTCTAACTAATCCAACAATCATATAGAAAGAAGTTGTTTTTCCAGCGCCATTTGGACCTAACAAACCAACTATTTCGCCTTGTTTTACCTCAACAGAAACCCCGTCAACAACTGATCGGCCTCTGTATGATTTCTTAATATTTGTTGTAAATAATTTCACCCTGCTAAAGTACTAAAAATTGAAGGAAAAACGATCGCACTAACATGGCGCAACGTTAACTAACTGACAAGAGTTATACAGTTAAAAAAAATCCATCACTTTTTAATCGTCTGTGCCGCTTTCTTGGCAAGTCTTTCGGCTCTTTTAGAAACCAATATTCCTATTTCATAAAGCACCACAATCGGAATCGAAACGATAATTTGAGAAGCGATATCTGGAGGTGTTATGATCGCAGCTAATATTAAAATTACTACTATGGCGTGCTTTCGGTATTTAACTAAAAAAGCAACATCAATCAAACCAATTTTTGTTAGTAGATAACTAATGATGGGCAGCAAGAAAAATAAGCCCGAATAAAAAATAGTAGATAGAATTGTGCTCATGTACGAACCTATGGTAAAATTATTCTCAATTTGATCGCTAATTTGATACGACCCAAAAAACTGAATACTTAATGGCGCGACAATAAAATAACCAAATAAAATTCCCGAGAAAAATAATAGGCTGACATAAAAGACAAGACCTTTTGCCATTTTTTTCTCCTTGAATTTAAGTCCGGGTTTTACAAAAGACCATATTTGATAAAAGACATAGGGAAACGATACGACTAATCCACCCAAAAAACTCATCATTAAAGCATAGGTGAATTGACCCGAAACTGTCATGCTTTGCATTTTAACCGGTATCTCTTCAATACAAACACCCAAGTATTCGCAAAATAAGCGAAAGGTAATGAAGTCTTTCTCCTTCATTGATAAAAAAACATTAACCATTATTTCCTCTTGGAAATACCAAATAATGAGGGCGAAAAATAAAACGGCTATTGCACTTCGAACCAAAATCCAACGAAGTTCCTCCAAGTGCTGTAAAAAAGACATGTTTTTGGAATCGGACATGTGGTAAAATTAGCATAAATATCACTATTTATCCCCGGTTTTTGATATTTAAAACCTTATTCCCCATGATTAGTAAGATGTGAAAGACTATTTATTTTTTATAGAGAAATGGCAAAGTTTAATTTAATTGTAAAACTAATTTATCTTTGTTTAGAGATAAACAATCGCTTACAGCCAAAGCTAAATTTGGCTTATATAACTATATATACCCTATTGAGGTATTAAAAAATTTGCTTTAATGAAAATAATTGGCAGGCTCTTAAAAAAATCAACTGAGCTGAGTTACAGGCGCATTAATCGAAAACACATCGATTACAAAAACCAACTTCTAGTATTAAGAAAATTACTAAATACTGCCAAGCATACGCAATTTGGTTTTTACCACAGCTTTACCAATCTATTACAAAAATCAGATCTCGTTAGCCAATACCAATCTATTATCCCTATAAATGATTACGAAGAGTTTTATGATAAATGGCTACACAAAACAATAGCTGGACAAAAGGATTATACATGGAAAGGGAAAATTAAATATTATGCTTTATCATCAGGAACTACAGGCTCTCCTAGCAAACGAATTCCCGTTTCTACTCAAATGATCCGGTCTTTTCAAAAAACGAGCTTAATGCAGTTTTCGATCTTACACGAATTAGATTTAGAAAATGCCTTCTACGAAGGTAGTATTTTGGCCTTAGGAGGATCTACAAAATTAATAAAAGTAGATAAGCATATTGAAGGTGATTTAAGTGGTATTTTAAAGAAGCATGTTTCTTTATTAGCAAAGCCATTAACAAAACCGGGAGATAAGATTTCGGCCATAAAAGATTGGGATGAGAAACTAAACACCATCGTTGCAAAAGCGGATAAATGGAATATTACTCTAATTGCTGGTATTCCTAGCTGGTGTTTAATGCTGATGGAGCGTATTATTAACCATTACGAGGTCGATAATATCCACGACATTTGGCCTAATTTACAAGTATATGTTCATGGTGGAGTTTTCATGGGGCCATACGAGGAGCGATTTAAGAAAGTCTGCGGGAAAAAGGTTTTTTTATTGGATACTTATTTAGCTAGTGAGGGTTATTTTGCCTATCAAGTAGATCCAATTAAAAAAAGCATGAAATTGCTTGTAAACGACAACATCTTTTTCGAATTCATCCCCTTCAATTCCGATTATTTTACGGAAACAGGGGCATTAATTTCCAAGCACATTGCGTATACGATTAGTGAGGTAAAACCGGGTATTGATTACGCCTTGGTTATTAGTACAAATGCCGGCCTTTGGCGGTATTTAATCGGAGATTTAGTTCGTTTTATTAATGTAGAAGATCGAGAAATAATTATTTCGGGGCGAATTAAGCAGTTCTTAAGCATTTGTGGCGAACATTTATCACTTGACAATATCCATACAGCCTTACTAAATATAGGGCAGAGCGGAATAATAATTGAACCTGAATTTACCATATCCGCAGATTTAACCGCTCAATCACATCATTGGTATTTAGAATATAGTCAAGCGCAGCTTGATAAAAATAAACTCGTGGCGATCCTTGATGAAGAACTGAGTAAAATAAATGATGATTATAAGTCTGCACGAAAATACACTTTAGGCACTCCCCAAATTACCATTATCCCAATCGGGACAATTTATCATTACATGAGTACTTTAGGAAAGATTGGTGCTCAGAATAAAATGCCGCGTGTTCTCTCTGAGGATCAAAATAAACGTTGGGAAGCCTATTTAAAAGAACTATAAACTTTTATAGCTTTTTTCCACTAAACATGGAGCGCTTGGTTAATGTGAATCCAAATGAAAACTCCAAGGAACTTCGATAGGCGCGTGCAATCCTGCCGAGTTCCTGATCATAAGAAACACCAAATCTCCAAGTGCCAAAATCTATGAAACAAGCAGGAATTGCTGCCCCAGTAGATCGAAAATAAGAACCTACACTTAGGTTTTTATCATTTATTAAATTCGTGACACGAGAAGATCCTTTAAATCGTAATTTATAAAAGGCCCCGTATACGCCTTCATAATGTTTCCCTTGAAAAAATTGGCCGATTTTTAACTCCAAGCCCGACCTGGAATTAAACCCAATTGTTGTGGTGGTATAAATGCCATATTTAGCATTTAAACGATCTAATGTTAGCGCATTGTAACGAAGTTTGGGTTGGTTCAGATGCTGGATAAAAAAACCGCTATTTAGAATAAAGTCTTTCCCTCCCATACTAGAATTACTCTTTTTGTTGTAGGTGTAATTTGCACCTAATCCTGCATCAACATAACTAAAAGAGGCTAATTGATTTGGTTCGTCGACTGGAATTGATGGATCGAATGTAATGCCATTCCACTGAGAATAAAACGAAAGGTTTGAAAAATCTGCGTTTCGATTATTGAATGAGGTTTGAAGTCCTGCGGCTAAACGATGGCCTTTGGCTAAAGGCAAATTCCCACTAATTGAAATTCCTCCTGATGTCATTCCGAATTTTGAATCACCGCCAACATCATTTAAAAAAAACACCCCTAAACCAACAAATCCTTTATTGTTTCGAGCTGATTTTCCAAAAGTAAGTTCAGCCGATGCCATAGTGGTCATAAACTGTGTTCCAGCACCAATCCACTGATTTCTATTTTGAATACTGAAGCGTTCAAAACCTTCAAAGTCACCAACAGCGGCTGGATTTAGCACCATTAAGGATTTGTCAAATTGCGAAAAATGATAATCTTGAGCCGTAAAGACCCCACTTAAAGCAAGCATAAAGGACAGTAAATTTAACTTAATCATCCTAACGAATTAAGGTAATATTCCCCGAAAGCGTTTCTTTTTTACCATCAAGGTAAAGCACATCCATGCTGTAAGCATAAACGCCAGAGTTGCAATTCGCTCCTTTATTAGTGCCATCCCAAACGAAATTTGGTGTGCTAGACTGGAACATATTATTTCCCCAACGATCGTAGATATTGAAGGTAAATGAAGCGACGTCATAACCCACAATAATCGAATAACCATTATTGGCCACATTTCCGATATTATTAGGTGAAAATGCCGTCGGGATATGAACTCCCGTAGCGCATTCGGGTGAAGAATCATCTGGGTCGCATGGATCTAAAGGATTACTGCCATTGGCTAATTCTTGTCCATCACTGTAACCATCACCATCGGTATCTGGGTTTGTAGGATCAGTTCCTAAAACGCCTTCTTGGGCGTCGGTTAATCCATCCGCATCGGTATCGATTTGACACAATGGTAAGGAATCGTCAGGATCACAAGGATCAAGTGGATCGGAACCGTTAGCTACTTCAAGGCCATCGTTTATTCCATCATTATCCGTATCCGGATTTGTTGGATTTGTGCCAGCTGTCGTTTCTTGCGTGTTCGTTAAGCCGTCACCGTCTTGATCACAAAGTCCTGCATTTGGATTGGGAATACAAGGATCGGTATTGGCTATGTCCGCCTCGTCATTTACCCCATCACCGTCGGTATCAATAATGGAAGATTCTAAGGCATCAATGATTCCATCGCCATCGGTATCCAATGGGTTGGCCGGATTTGAACCGATCTCCGCGCAATCGTTTTCGCCGTCTCCATCCGTATCTGGATTATTTATGTCTGTTCCAGCTGTAACTTCATCCACATTCAAACATCCGTCTCCATCTAAATCTGGAATGTCAGGAACAAATACCGCCACAATGGTTTCAGGGCCAGTTATGTTCACACCGTTCGTGTCTTGTGTAATTGGAAAAAGAAGCGGACCTGTAACATAGGTCCAATTACTAAATACATAGCCAGGGTTTGCTTGTGCAATAATATTGGTGTTGATTCCGCCAAAATAAGTGGTAGACCAGGGATAAGAAGGTGGCCAAATAGAATTTACTTTTATCTTACCTGCATTAATGGGCGTCACATTGAAGGTAACCGCAAATGGGCCACTTAATGAATAACAATCAATGAGTCCTTGTGTCAAAGCCAAACATCGAGCATTGATAAAATTTCTAAGCGTTTGAACTTTGGTCTGCCAACCGTTATAGGTCCCTCCCCATTTCGCACATTGCGCTGTCATTTCAGGCCCAATTTCATTGACCATACTATCGAGAAGCATAATCATGGAGTCACAAGAAAAATAGGTGTTCACTAAATCAATATACCGCGTGATATAGTATTGCTCAACAACTGGATTTTCAAGAATAAGTTTTTCGAGTATCTCGGTATGGCCTTGGCCTCCTGGATTCGGTAAATTCTCTACGTTACAAGGATCGGCATTTGCACTTGGATCAGGAATTCCAGTATAATTGATGTAGTGACCGAAGGACGCGTCCATATCCCAAAGCGAATATCGCCACTTTTTCTTATCACCATTTGGATCGATTCCTCTCCACCAAGACGTATTCCAATTTAACCAATCTTGATTTACGACATAAGAATTGAACATAAAGTAATCACAAAGTGACTCCCAATTGAGCAGACTATCGACATAAGCAAAATTAGTGGGATTAGCCATGCTGTTGGTGGCGATATAATTCTTCAAGCTATTCCAATCAGGTAGCGCATTTGGCGCGCCATAATCCTGCCAAGTGCCCCCCCAAGTCTTTAGATAGTAAAGATTATATTTGTTTTGATTGTAGTAAAAATCAGTATAATCACTATCATCTACTTTTTCCCGTATCTCGTATACGCCCCAATATTGTCCGTTCAAATATAACACA